>JBMYYT010000157.1:0-5905 GCA_049609665.1 Flavobacteriales bacterium
GATAGCAAATACCACGGAGATGGAATTGATTGTTTTAATTTAGGAGTAACTTTAAGAATATCCAATTCAAAAGAAATCCCCTATCGAACAACAAACGATAGAGGATTCATTTTTTAAATCAACAACTCCCGAACTGTCGGGATAAATATTTAGCTACTTAGATTTTCTTTTACCAATTTAGAAATCAGTTTTCCATCTGCTTTTCCAGATAGTCTTCCCATAGCAGCACCCATTACTTTCCCCATATCAGCTGGAGAAGAAGCGCCAGTTTGAGCTATAATTTCCTTTACCACTACTGCTATTTCCTCTTCGCTCATTTGAGCAGGTAAATAGGCTTCTATGATGTCAGCCTGGAATACTTCATCATGCAACAAATCTTCTCTGCCTTGCTCTTTGTAAAGAGCTGCAGCGTCTTTTCTTTGTTTGTGAAGTTTCTGTAATATTTTCATTCCAGTTTCTTCGCTTACTTCTCCGCTACCATCTTTGGTAGCCTCCAGCATCAAAGCAGATTTAATCGCTCTTAAAGCGGCTAATTTTTCTTTTTCTCGGGCTCTCATTGCCTCCTTAATGTCGGCAGTTATTTTATTTGTTAAACTCATAGTTTGTTTTAGTTTGTTAGCCAAATAGGCAATAGTAATTAGTTTCTAATCCGATGAATATTAGTTTTTTTCTACTGACTTTATAAAGGCATTTATCATTTTACTTTCTTCTACAATTAATTCACTCATTTTATCAAAGTTACTTTGATTTACGAAATTTAGCTCTTTTGCAATGATTAATTGGGTTTCTAATTCTAACAAAGAGCCTCTTGCAATTTTCACAAACTGTAAATAGCTCTTGGTAGATTGTCTCCCATAGCCTTCAGCAATATTGGAAGGAACTGACACAGAAGATCTTTTGATTTGACTTTGCAATCCAAAAACTTCATCTTTAGGAAAATCTTGACAAATTTTATAAGTAAACTTAACTAATTCGATTCCTTTCTGCCAGATTAATAAATCCTTATATGTCTTAATATTTCCCACTAATGCCTTTTGCCTAATTACTTTTTACTAATCACTTTTCACTAAGAAATTAATCTACGTTATCGTGAAGGAACGAATTATTCCCTTTAATAGAGTTCGAAGGTTTTCCATCTTGTCCTTCCTCTTCGCTTAAAGTAAATCTCGATACTTCTGATTCTGATGAATGAGGTGTATCTTCCAGTTTTATCTGTCTGCGAATATATGCAGGTTCATTTTCCAACTCAGACAAACCAAAAGGAGTTCTTAGCTTTAAACTTAGCTCTTTAATTCTCTCTTCTCGTTCAGCGTATAACTCTTGGTGCTCTTCTTTTGTTATTTCTTCTGTAGTAGTTTCAGTGGAATTATCAACTACTTCCATAGTTGTATCCTCCTCCAAATCATCTTCTAAATAGTGAACCACTCTCTCCTCTTTCACTTCTTCTTCAACAACTCTGTTAATCGGAGCAATTTCCTCAACTGGCTCCTCAACTCTTGATAGTGTAGAATGATCAAAGTTAAAAGTAGCCTGTTGCTCTTCCAACATGATATTTTCCATATCTACCTCTTCTTCCTCCTTTTCTTTTTCAACAACTTCAGATTTCAAAAATGGCATATCATCCACTTGTTCCTCTTCCAGTTTTGGAGTGTCAAAAGATTGAGTTGGAGAAGTAATTGGAGTTGCAATCATAGTAGATTCATCACTTCCTAAATCCAAATATTTTTTCTTTGGTTCTTCTGGAGTTACTCCTGTGTCAACAGTTGTAGTATTAAATCCTGTTGCAATAACAGTTACACACACTGAATCTCCAAGTGTCTCGTCATAACCTTGACCCATAATCATTTCAGCAGAACCACCAGCAGCATCTACAATGAAATCAGTGATTTCACTCATTTCGTCCATCGTAAGTTCCATATCACCAAATGTAATATTCAACAATACTTGTTTAGCTCCAGTGATGTCATTATCATTCAATAATGGAGAAGCCAATGCTTTTTCGGCAGCTACAACAGCTCTATTTTCTCCTTCGGCAGTTGCAGTTCCCATAATAGCGACACCACTGTCTTTCATCACGGTGTTCACATCATTTAAATCCACGTTAATGAATCCAATTTTTGAAATTACTTCAGCAATTCCTTTGGCTGCAGATGACAATACTTGATCCGCTTGAGCAAATGCATTTCTAATCGTAAGATTTCCATACATGTCTCTAAGCTTCTCATTGTTGATAATCAACAAAGTATCCACTGCATCTCTCATTTCTTTGATTCCAGCTTCAGCTTGTTCCTTTCTTCTTTTTCCTTCAAAACTAAAAGGAACAGTTACGATTCCAACCGTTAGGATTCCCATATCTTTTGCAATTTTTGCAATGATAGGCCCTGCTCCAGTTCCAGTTCCACCGCCCATTCCAGCAGTGATAAAAACCATATTGGTATTATCGTTCAAGTATTCTTTTACTAAATCAAGGCTTTCGATTGCAGCATTTTTTCCCACTTCTGGGATTGAACCTGCACCTCTTCCTCCGGTCAAAGTGTCTCCCAACTGAATTTTAGTAGGAACAACACTCATATCCAAAGCTTGTTTATCGGTGTTGCAGACGATAAAATCTACGTCTTTTATTCCAAGTTCATACATGTGATTGACGGCATTACTACCACCACCACCTACACCAATCACTTTGATGATGTTAGTTTTGTCGTTGTTTGGCAAATTAAATTCCATATCTATGTTGTTTTTGTTGTTGTTTAATTGATTTCTTCGTCAAAGAAGTTTTTTATTTTTTTAAAGAAAAGATTGGGTTTCAAAAATGAAGTATCTCTTTCTACCACTTCTGTTTTCTTTTTAGGAGCTTCCAAGTTTTCGTATCCTTTCATTACTAAACCAATACCTGTTGCAAATAATGGACTTGTAATATCTTCTTGGATTCCTTTACCTACGTGCTCATTTGGATAACCTACTCTGCTATTCATTCCTGTCACATACTCAAATAATTGCGACAAGTATTTAAGTTGAGAACCACCCCCAGTGATGACTACTCCACCAATTAACTTTTTCTCAAAACCAGAATTCTTAATCTCAAAATGGATGTGTTCGATAATTTCTTCCATTCGAGCTTGAATAATATTAGAAAGGTTCTTCACCGAAATTTCTTTTGGCTCTCTCCCTCTCAATCCAGGAATACATACTATTTCATTCTCTTGACTCTTGTTTGCAAATGCGGTTCCATACTTTTGTTTCAGCAATTCCGCCTGTCTTTTCATTATAGTGGTACCTTCCTTTATATCTTCGGTAATCACATTACCTCCAAAAGGAATAACAGCAGTATGTCTGATAATACCCTCATGGAAAATGGCGATATCAGTTGTTCCACCTCCAATATCAACTAAGGCAACACCAGCTTCTTTTTCTTCTTGGCTTAGCACAGCTTCTGCAGATGCCAAAGGCTCAAGAATAATATCTGCCACTTCAAGACCAGCTTTTTCAACACATCTATAGATGTTTTTTCCAGCGGCAATCTGTCCAGTAATGATATGGAAGTTGGCTTCGAGCTGAACCCCAGCCATTCCAATTGGCTCAAGAATTCCTTGTTCTCTATCAATAATATAATCCTGAGGTAATACGTGAATAATTTCCTCTCCAGGCATCATTACCAGTTTGTACATATCATCTACCAACTCGTCAATATCAGTCTGAGTGATAGTGTCTTCAAAATTAGTTCGAGTTCTCATTCCACGGTGTTGCAAACTCTTGATATGCTGACCTGCTATTCCCACGTTTACCACTTTGATTTCTACTCCGGATTTTAATTCGGCTTGTTCCACTGCGGCTTTAATCGACTGAACTGTTTTCTCGATATTGGCAACCACACCTCTTGTAACTCCAAGAGATTCTGATTTTCCCATCCCGATTACTTCAATCTTTCCGTGTTCATTTTTTCTTCCTACGATACAAGCAATCTTGGTTGTACCGATGTCTAATCCTACTACGATTTCTGAGTTTTCCATGTTATTTATTTTTTTTGCAAACTATTTGGTTATCGAACTTCAAGTTTATGGTTTTGTATAAGTTTAAATTATTGGGGTTTATCCCTTTGTTGTAAAACAAAATGAGTTTTTCAAATTTCTTTTTAATGTTTTTCACTTCACCAAAAATTATTTCTTGGTTTCCTACTTTTGGAATTAATATTACTTCTCCGTTTTTCTCCACATAAATCTGCTCTATCTGAGCTTTCAAAAATTTGTTTTTACTGATATAATCTGCCATTTCATAGACTTCGTCCAATCTTGAATTACTTCTCAATTCAATGTCATCAGAAATAGCTTCATAGTCCTCTCCTGTCCTAACATTTATGTTTCCGTTTACCACCAGTACTCTGGAGGTAAAGTAGTCAGAAACCTGCATCGTTTTACCTTTGTCATCGATATACAATGAACTTCCATTTTTATTAAAAACCCTTGCTATGGGCTTTCTCTGAATCACATTCACTTCTAATGTTCCATTCAAATTTTTAAACATTTCCACAGATTCTACACTGGATATTCCCATTAGTTTTCTTTCCAGTTTCTCCGTATCTATTTCTTTGTATCTATCCACTCCTTCTTTAAACCCAAGGTTTTTCAATATATTTTTTACTCGATCTTCGGTTACAAAATGATTACCCGAAAAATTATCAACCGTAACTTTTAAATTGCATACTGAGTTTCTCTTTTTACTTTGTGTAAAACTCAGCAGCACCAAGATTCCAATAATGAACAGAACCCAAATCGATATGTTTAGTATTCTTTTCATTGTTGGCTTAGTTTATTTTTTATTGGCGCAACTAAGGTGTTTATATCCCCAGCACCTATGGTTAGTAATACTTCTATTTCATCTTTATTCAAGGAATCCAATACGGACTCTTTTGTTTCTGTTCTCTTGTTGGAGTTTGAAATTTTATTGATTAGAAACTCTGCATCAATACCTTCCATCGGTAATTCCCTTGCTGGATAAATATCCAATACAATTACTTCATCCAATTTGCTTAGTTCCCTTCCAAACTCATCTCCAAAATCTTTTGTTCTTGAAAACAAGTGAGGTTGAAAAATTCCAGTCACTTTCTTATTCGGATACAGCTCTCTTACCGAACTCACCAATGCTTTTATTTCAGTTGGGTGGTGGGCATAATCATCGATAAAAATTAAATCATCACCCTTTATTTGGTATTCAAACCTGCGCTTTACTCCTTTATAAAATTCCAACCCTCTTTTAATCGTCTCGTTTTTGAGTCCAATTTCTTGGCAAACTGCGATGGTTGCTATTGCATTTTCGATATTATGTAATCCGTTAATTCCGATTTTAATCCCATCAATTCTTCCAGATGGAGTTACAGCATCAAATACAAAATTTCCATTTGCAACTGAAATATTCTCTCCATAATAACTGGAATCTGAACCAGACAAGGAGTATGTTTTGGTATTACTAAAACTCAACTTTACCTCCTCCTGCAAATAAACAGTTCCGGTTGGGTTTACTTTATTCACAAACTCTTGAAAAGATTCATTCATACTCTCTGAATCTCCATAAATATCCAAGTGATCAGCATCCGTAGAAGTAACAACTGCTATATTTGGAACTAAAGTCAAGAATGATCTATCGTATTCGTCAGCTTCAACCACAACCCATTCTGAATTAGGCTCAAGCACAATATTTGAGTTGTAGTTGGTTACAATTCCTCCTAAAAAAGCATTGCACTTAACCTCCGATTGATTCATCACAACAGCAATCATGGAAGAAGTTGTAGTTTTTCCATGCGTTCCAGCAACAGCTATTGTTTTGAAGCTTTTGGTTATCATACCCAACACTTCTGCGCGTTTGTGCAGCGAATAGTTTTCAGTTTTAAAATAATTAAAAATCGAATTTGAAG
>JBMYYT010000158.1:0-5904 GCA_049609665.1 Flavobacteriales bacterium
ACCGATAAAGGCTGCAGTTCCTCCAATTTTTTTGAAGAAAAAGGCAAGTAGAAATACTCCTAAGATAGTTCCGTAGAATAACGAACCAAGAATGTTTACCAACTGTATTAAATTTTCAAATAAATCTGCTGTTAATGCTATAATGATGGCTAATATTCCCCAGCCAACAGTAAGTAGTTTACTTACTCTCAAATCTTTTTTCTCATCCTTTGAATCTTTGAAAAATTTCTTATAAAAATCAATGGTAGTGGTCGAAGCAAGTGCATTGAGTTCTCCAGCTGTTGAACTCATTGCAGCTGAAAATATCACTGCTAGTAACAACCCAATTAATCCGTGTGGAAGAAAATCTATGACAAAGGTCAGAAATATATAATCACTATCCTTCTCCCCATACTTTGAATCTAGTTTAGATATTTTTCTCTTGTATGTCTTTCTTAAAGAATCTTGTTGAGCCTGCAAAAACTGAATGCTTTCCGTATTGGAGCTTGGTGCAAGAAGAGCTGCTTTTTTCTCTTCAAACACTTGGCTATATTTCTTTTCAATAAGAATTAAATCTTCCTGTTTTTGCAGTTCAATTTTTGTTGCGGAAGAGTTAAAAATAATTGGGGGTTTGTTAAATTGAAAAGAAACAAACACCATTGCACCAATAAACAAAATGAAAAACTGCATTGGAATTTTAAGTAGTCCATTAAACATCAGTCCCATCCGAGAAGCTTTTAAAGTTTTTCCTCCTAAGTATCGTTGAACCTGTGATTGATCGGTTCCAAAATAGGAGAGGAATAAAAACAAACCAGCAATTAATCCAGACCAAAGCGTGTATTTTTCTTTCAAATCAAAAGTGGTGTCTATAATCTCCATTTTACCCAATTTCCCAGCAATATCGATTCCTTCTGAGAGTCCAACTGTCTCAGGAAAACTATCCAATACATAAAAGAAAGCGGCAAACATTCCTCCCATAATTATTGTCATTTGCCATTTTTGAGTAAGTGAAACCGCTCTACTTCCTCCCGAAACGGTATAGATAATTACCAGTCCACCAATGAGTAAACAGGTCAATTGTAGGTTCCAATCGAGTAGAGTGGAAAGAATTATGGCTGGAGCATAAATCGTAATTCCTGCAGCTAATCCTCTTGAAACTAAGAACAGAAATGCTGTGAATGATCTCACTCTTACATCAAATCTTTGCTCAAGATATTGGTAGGCAGTATAGACTTTGAGTTTATAGTAGATAGGCAGAAAAAACACAGATATCAAAATCATGGCGAGCGGCAAACCAAAATAAAATTGCACGAATCCCATTCCACTTTCATAAGCTTGACCAGGAGTGGAAAGGAAGGTAATTGCAGATGCCTGAGTCGCCATAATTGATAATCCTATGGTGGCCCAGTTTTCAGAGTTATTTCCTTTTAAATAACTTTCTAAGTTTTTGTTTTTGCGAGTTCTCCAGGAACCGTAAGCTACAATTGCAAAAAGCGTAAATAATAATACTCCCCAATCTATTAAACTCATGTCGTGTATAGATTAGTGATGTAAAAATAGATAGCTATTTGCACTCCAAGAAATATCATGAGTCCCCAATACCAAGCTTTCCAGTTGGTTGGGTCTTTTTGTTCTATTTCGTTTTTGTCTGTTGTTTCTTGCATAGTTCATTTTTCTTCTCATTTACTCTATGTCTTTTGTCTTGATACAAAAGAACGAAAAAATCTTTGGTTATTATGATTCACCTTTTTCTCCCTCAACGATTTTATTCAAAATAAATTCAATTGGCATATTTCTTCTATCCAAAGCTTGTTCAATTGTCGGAATTACTTTGTAATGAGGAATTACCCCACTTCCAAAGGGTAGTGTTGGTTTTACATTCATCTCAAATTGCAGAGCTGGAATTTTTATTTTTATCTGAGAATTGGGTAATGTCAAAATTCTACTGTACCCACTTGTGTTTCCATAATATCCTCCACCTGTTTCTTGTCCTACAAAAACTGCATTAGTTTGAGAATACATCATGTTGGCAAATTCACTTCCGCCAGAGTAGGTGCCTGGACCAATAATTATGTATGTTTTACCCATAAATTTTTGGGTTGGTTCTTTTTTGTAAGCTATTAATCCAGCTCCCGGCCATTCTTTTCTTTCAAAAGAACCATCCTCCATTTTTTTATTGCAAAACACTCTTTCAATAGCTGGATAAACAGTGAATTTTACAGGATTATCTACTCCATTATTCAAAGTAACTTTGTTGGCGTTTGCTTTTACTTTTTTATATTTTTGAAAATTTTCTCCAAGATAGGAGTAAAGTAGACTTCCATTTCCTTCTGTTCCACCGCCATTTTTGCTTACGTCAATAATTAAATTATGGATTTTTTTGCTGGCAATATCTGTAAAACTTGCCTTTAAAAAGGAATCCAATATTGCTTTCCCGTAGCGTTCAGTTAAATTATCGTTGGAAAAAGTATGTATTCCTAAATAAGCAATTGAATCTTTAATAATTCGATATTCTAATAATTCTCTTTTTTTGGCTTTGTTTTTTTTGACTCTCCGCTTCTTTAAATTTTCGTTTATTTTTTTAACCGTAAGAGGCTCTAGAGTTATTTCCTTTTCTCTTTCTTTAAATTTAAGTCTAAATTTATTTGTAATACCATACCAATAATAATACTTTTCAGAAAATGAGAAGCTCCTTAAGTAATATCTTTTAGCTGATTGATTATATCCGTCCGAAGTAATAAGTTGACTAAGCTTATTGGCTATAATTATTGGTTTTTCTCCATTTATTGTTTCAATTTCAAGCCCTTGCAGAGAATCTATGTTAGAGCCATTAAAAGTTACGTATAGTTTTCTATCAAGGAAAATAACAGTTAAAGGGAATAAAGGTGTTTCTTTATTTAGTATACTTTTGACTTTGTCTGGGCGTATTACTTTTGTGTGGCCTTCTCTTGAAAGTGAAACTAATGGAGCAATCGATTTATGAAATTCTAATACATTCAAGTCTTGGTCTATTTTTGTTTTTACCTGGTTAAACGCACTATCAAATTCAGATTTCGTGGTATACCAATACATGCCAGAATGAAATTTATCTAATCCTTGATATAATAGTTCAAGGTCATTCAACAATTTTTGTTTTTCAATTTTTGGGAAATTGCCGTAGTTTTGGGCTATTGAAATATTCGTAATTAGGGAAAATAACAGAAATATTAAACAGCTCTTTTTCATTTTTTAAAAAGATAAAATATTAGCAAACAATTTATAAGCTCCTTCCACACCATTTGGTAATTCTCTAAAGAAAGAAATTCCGGTATAAACAAATTGTCCTTCCCCGTATTTAGTTACAATCAGAGCACCTTTTTGTTCGTCTTCGCCTTTGTCCGCCCAAGAGAATAATGGAGTATAACTTTTATCCCAATCTCCAGCAAAATATAATCCTCTTTCTTGCACCCAATTGTCAAAATCAGTTTTCGAAAGTTTATTAGGAGTAGTCATAATTGAGTGATTCGGTTTAAGGAATTTTACTTCCGCATCTTCTTCTGTCACCCTATTTCGAGTTAACTTAAAAGGAACTGGACCATAAGTTGTTCCTTTTGCTCTTCGCGAAGCAGTGTTGTATTGCATCACTAAATTCCCTCCTTTTTTTACGTAATCAAAGAGTTTTTTATCAAAATTCTTAAGTTCGGGATGTACATTATAAATTCTAATTCCCAACACAATAGATTGAAATTGAGATAAATCTAAAGAAGCCAACTCGCTGACTTCAAACTGTTTTACTTCAAAACCTAATTGAGCAATAGCTGCAGGTACAGCATCTTTTACTCCAGTGATATAAGCTATTTTTCCAGGTTTAATTTTGGCGTCTAATTTCACACATTTGATTTGTGATTTTCCAAAAATCACCTGAGTAGGAATGTGATCGTAAGCTATTTCAGTGTAGGAAAGTAGCTCTTCTTTCTCGTTATTTTCCAAAGTTAATTTCCCTGATTTTGCGTTAGCTGTAGGTTTTAATGTCACCTCAAACCATTGTTCTTCATGAATTTTAGTTGTGTTTAGTGTTACATTGTAAGGGGAAACCTCCCAACCTTCCGGAGCTTTGAAAAATATTTTATCAATAATATTCTTTTCAAAGGCATGTACTTTTAGTTTAATTTTTTTCTCCGAACCTGGTTTTAGAACAACTAGTTTGTCTTCAAAATTTACTGAAAAAGAAGGTGTTTTAATTACCTCTCTGCGTTTCTCACCATAAGACGGAATTCTCCATTTGTATGTTCCAACTAATGGAATTTTCACAGTATCGTTTACAATTATTAAAGCAATTTCTTTGATGAAGGAAGGCATAGATTCGGGTTGAAGTAGATCATTCGGATTTTTCACTTTAAACAATGTGGTGAAGGTTTCTCCGAGCCAATAAGGATTTGAAATTTGATTTACATTTTTTACCAAAATGTGTTGCGAGAACTTTTTATTTTTTTCTAATTCAATGCCTTTTGAACCTATCAATACGGAGACAGGAACTGCGCTTCGGTTCAAAATCTCTAAATTAAAAAATGCAGAATCATCGGATTGGTAAACAAAATCTTTGGCTAATAATTCGGCATAAATACCTAAACAATCAAAAATCAATTGATTACAAAGTGTTGTTTTTTCTTTTTTAAAGTCGGAGTTTGGTAGTTTTTCTAATTCATTTCTGATTTCAATTAGCTCCGATACATTGTTTTCAGGTTCATTAAAATCAAAACTTTCCACCAAACCTTTGAATCTAATTTCAAAATTTTTGCTAATTAAATTAGACCACGTTCGAGTGTTTTTTTCAAAGAAAGAGGTTTTTAATTTTTCTCCTTTTAAATGTTGAAAATACTCGGTTCTTGAGCCTCTTTCTACAATAGCACCAAATCCCTGACACTTATGCTGTGAACGAGCGATAGTTCCAATTTCATTATAGGATTTTCCTAAATAAGAATTGTAACCACCGATATCAACAACCAAATAATCTTCATTATTTTTGGCTTTTGAGGGTAGATCTTTGAACCACCAAACCGATGAATTCCAATAAACCGAAGTAGTTTTCCAAGTACCAAATTCTTTAGCTTGCTCAGGCAAGTAATTTGCATCAGCCGCTTTTTCAAAAGCTTCGATTGCAAGCATTGCAGATGCTGTGTGATGTCCATGTCCACCTCTTTTGTCTGGTGGAAAACGAGTTACTATCACATCAGGTCTGAACTTACGTATCATTAGAACCACATCGGATAAAATTTCTTCTTTACCCCATTTTTCAAAAGATTCTTCAGCAGATTTGGAGTAGCCAAAATCAACAGCTCGAGTAAAATATTGATTTGCTCCATCGTATGATCTTGCAGCTAATAGTTCTTGAGTTCTCAATACTCCTAATTGTTCGCTTAATTCGTTTCCGATTAGATTTTGACCGCCATCTCCGCGAGTCAATGATAAATAAGCAGTTTCTGCATGTTCGCCAAGCGAAAACCAAGCCAATGCTCGAGTATTTTCATCATCTGGATGAGCTGCAATGTATAATACTCTTTTGAGCGAATGCAGTTTTTGAAGTCCTACATAGATTTCAGAAGTAGGTTTATTGGCAGTAACAGAAAGTGCAGAAAGCACCATTATTAAAAGGAATATTCTTTTCATAAATTGAAAATCAGTTTTTTTTAAATCGAAGATAAAGATAAGGAAATTGGAGGTTAGAATTTAATCTATTTACTCTTCTAAATAATCTAAATCCGTATGGAATGTTTCTTTGAGGTTTCGAAGTGCCCAAAATGCTAATCCCATAATGAGAACTCCAATTATTATGTTTGCCCAAATCGCTCCCAACTCAAGTTTAGTAGCAAAAAGAAAGAACAAACTATTAATCAAAATCACAGAGCCTCGCACAAAATTTGGAGCTGTGTTAGTAACTGTTGAGCG
>JBMYYT010000159.1:0-5892 GCA_049609665.1 Flavobacteriales bacterium
ATTTGAGTTGAGTTGTCACGACATATTGTTTCATTTGGAATGGAAACTGCATTTCCTTCGATGAGAGTTACCCTAACAGAATCACGCACTGTAAAACAAGCATTGGAAACATCCACATAGAGCATAGTTGTATTAGAAACAGTTGCCATTGTTGAAGCCCTATTTGGATTTGTAAATAAATAACTCGGTGACCAAGAATAGGAAGTTCCTCCGCTTGCTGATAAAAACACACTGTGATAATCGCATAATATCGTATCGTTAGAAATCTGTTGATTAATAAAATTAGTATCCACACTCACAAAAACAGAATCTCGAACCGAACATCCATTTGGGGTTATCATGGAAACTTGAAAACCAGTTCCTGATATTGGAGTTACATAAGGACTTGAAGTTGAAGAGGACGAAGTAAAAGCAGAAGGACTCCAATTATAAATTACACCTCCATAAGAAAACAATTGAACAGAATCACCGAAACAAATAGCGGTATCATTACTGGCGCCATAATTATCAATGTGCAATGAAACCTCAATTGTATCCTGGTAAATACAACCATTTGGACTTATAATATCTACCCAATAATTTGTTTTTAAAGTTGGATTAGCAAATGGATTTGGAATAGTTGTAGAAGACAAAGAAGGGTCATAATTCCATTGATAAGTTGCCCCACCAGTAGCCAATAGTCGAGCTGAATCCCCCAAACAAATTGTAGTGTCGGGCGAAACAGAATAGGATTCAACAAACACCTTTACCTCAACGGTATCGGTCAACACACATCCATTTGGTGTTATCACTGTTAATTGATAGTTGGTATTACTCGTTGGAGAGGCCACAGGATTTGGAATGTTAACGGACGACAAAGAAGTCCCATGATTCCAAAAATAAGTACCTCCACCCGAACTATTCAATGGTGCAGAATGAGAAGGACATATTGAAGTGTCTGGGGAAATAGTCATCGAATCTAAATAAAAATCCACAAAGACTGAATCCGTATATACGCACCCAAAAGCACTGGTTACATCCACAAAATAATACCTGGGAGAAGAAGGAATAACAGTTGGTGTGGGACTCAATGGATTAATTATACCAGCAATCGGATACCAACTATAACTCACACCTCCACTTGCCCAAAGATTAATAGAATTTCCTTCGCAAATTGTAGTGTCTGGAATCGTATTAATCGTATCTATATTTACTTGAACATTCACTGTATCATAAAGTAAACAGCCATTTGGACTTGTTATTATAACTTGATATTGAGTTGAATAATTTGGAGTTGCAATAGGATTGTACAAAGAAGTAGAAGACAAAGTTGACTGATAATTCCAACTATAATTAGTTCCGCCATAAGCGCTTAACTGAGCTGATTCTCCAGGGCAAATAGCTGTATCCGGAGAAACAGAATAAGGATCGTTGAACACAACAACCTTAACAGAATCATAAAAAAAACAACCGTTTGAAGAAATCACATCAAGTTTATACAGAGTTGTAATTGAAGGAAATGCCATAGGATTATTCACAATTGAAGAAGACAAAGATGAACTTGGACTCCAAGTGTAAGAGCCTCCACCAGAACTATTTAAAAAAACAGAATCACCAAGACAAATTGAAGTGTCAGGAGAGATTGTCATTGAATCTAACCTAACTCCAATCGAAACTGAATCTGTATATGCACATCCGTTTACGCTGGTGACAACAACTTTATAAATATCACTTATCAGAGGTGAAATAGTTGGATTGGGACTCGTTGGACTTGTTATTGATGAGGACGAACTCCAAGAATAAGTTCCACCTCCTGTTGCAAATAAATTGAGTTGAGTTCCAGGACAAATCGTAGAATCTGGAATTATACTAATTTGGGTTGTATCAATTTCAACAGTTACATAAGCTGTATCCGAATTACAGAAAAAATTTGATATTGCTCGGTAAGTTGTGGTTGAGTCAGGAAAAGCAATTGGATTATAAATTGAATCATTGGTCAAAGAAATAGAAGGAGACCAGCTAATTCCTTGACTGTTTCTCGCTATCAATTGTACTGAATCTCCAGGACAGATTATAGGAACAGTGTCTATTAACAGAGCTTTGGGTTTGTATGCATTAATAATGATTGTTGCAGTATCAGAGGGAACACAACCCGTGGAGTCTGACACAATTAAAGTAACCAAATAAACTCCTGTATCTGCATAGACGTGAGTCGGTTCAAAAAGTGACGAAGAATTTCCATCTCCAAAAGTCCATTGATACACATTTCCTCCACTACTGTTGTTCACAAAGCTAACTGAATCGGGCAAACAAATATTAGGCACTGGAGCACTAGCAATCGTTTTGATATAAGAAACATTTAATTTAATTACTCCTAAATTACAATTGGGACTATTATTAGAATCTGACCAAGCACCAGGAGTAGTTGGCAAATCACTATTACCGCCACAACCAGCACAAACAGCTTGATATACGTTTCCTTTTTTATCAAATCTACTTGTTCCTCCATCGACATGCTCATAGCTTACTCCTCCCCCATAAAAAGTTCCATATTTTAATGCAGAAGCATCTCGATCCAGAACCATTAAATAAAAATCACTCCCATCCGTAGTAGATTGAAAAGCATCAAAAGTAATTGGCAATCCAACTGTGCTACTCTGTTTGGCTCTGTAATATCTATTTACTACTCCACCCCATCCAGATAAATAGATAAAACCACAATCATTCACCAAAAAAGCAGAAGGAGTAAAATCTATTGAATTTCTTCCAGACCCAACTACCGTACTCCAATAAGAAGAATCTAATTCATTAGTGAATTTTTGAAAAAACTGTGTAGAACCAGAATCTGAATAAACAGATGACGAAACAGGATAACTACCAAGTGATTGTCCAGTTATGTAAACATCATCATTAATGTCCAATTGAACAAAATAGGACTGGTCGTAACCATAAGTTCCCACATAAGTTGAGGCAAGTAAAGAATTTGTTCCAAAATCAAACTTCGCAATAAAACCATCTTCCAACCCATTATAGCTCGAGTCATAAGAATTAGAATCCATGGATAAGTTTGAACTTAATGTTCCTCCCGTTATAAAAACATCTCCTCTCGAATCTAATTGAATTCCGTATCCAGCATCCGCTCCTGTTCCGCCAAAATAGGATGACCATTGAAGATTGGATAAGTTATTATTCAATTTGAACACGCAAGCATCTGAAGTTCCACCACCAAAAGTATCTTGACAGGCTCCGATTGTAGTTGGGAAATTTATTGAACCAGTTGTGGAAGTAATTATTGGATTACCCGATGAATCCACGATAATTTCTCCACGAAAAGGATCTCCATAATTATAAGCCAAAGAAGCATCGTTATTGACCCCATCGTTTCCATCTCCACCAACATAGGTGGAGCCTAATAAATTAGTTCCAGCGGAGTTCAATTTAGTAACCACAATGTCACATCCAAAGAAATAATAAACACCCGTAAATAAAGGACCGGCATTGGTTCCTCCTGAAAACGAAGTGTCAAAACAGCCCGAAGTTGTTGGATAATCCGATGAGCCAGTTGTTCCAAGAACTAATAATTCATCGTTATCATTTACCACTAAACTATGTGGCGCCTCACTTCCCAAATTACCACCCAAATAAGTAGAATACAACAAACTACTTCCGTTTATATTGAATTTACTAATAGCAATATCTACATAATACCAAGGACTCGTATTAAAACTTGTTTGATAAGCTCCTAGGGTTGTTGGATAAACACCAGCGCCAAAAACAATTCCACCAACATAAGTATTTTCATCATCGTCATAGGAAGCTGTAAACCCAAAATTATCAGCCGTAGAACCTGTATAAGAAGAAAACACAACCACTGGGTCAATAATAAGTTCTACGGTTTGATCGTATCCATTTGGAAAATAGAAGGAAAGAATATTTCCACTCAATACATACTGACAGTCTACTTTGGTTTTACTACCCTTAATAATTTGATAAGCATAAGGTTCTGCCT
Source organism: Flavobacteriales bacterium (assembly GCA_049609665.1). Classification (GTDB taxonomy): domain Bacteria; phylum Bacteroidota; class Bacteroidia; order Flavobacteriales_D; family CAJJDF01; genus CAJJDF01. The sequence continues at coordinate 3,989 of JBMYYT010000159.1, forward strand.
CTTCAAAATCATTAATTGTATTCTCAATAATTAATCTGTTTTCTAAAACATAAATGCTATCAGCTCCTTGATATTCTATTTCTATATCATTAGGATTTCCGGAAGGTGCAATCACAAAATCATATTTTGTAGAATTATTTTCTTGGTAGATAAGTAAATCAATATTGGAGTATAATTCTTGGTATTTAATTTTTGAGGTGGACTTTACATTAGATTGCCATTTGGTCGAATCTGATCCAGTAAAATAGTTGAAATAAAAGGCCGATTGATTTTGAGGAATTAATTTCACATTCAAATTTGAATTAAGAAATTTTGTCTTTACTACATGAGATTTTATTGAATCTGGAGCAGGTGTTGCTTTGTCATGATGCAAACTATGAATGTAGGATTTATCATAAAGTGAATACGTGAATCCATCTTTCTCCAAAAATAAATTCCCATCCGATAAAATTTTATTGAATACTATTCTATTGTCCCACTGACCTTTATTTTCAATAAAAACCATGTCGGATTGAGAAATCAATCTATTTCCAAAACACAATCCTAAGAATAATATGAACAGTTTAATTTTCAATACAACGGGCAATTGTAAAACACTACGTCAATAAGACTTAAAAGTTATGAAAATTAATTGATTTTACAAGGGTTTAAACCCGCAAAAGGTTAAATCTGAACTCTAAAAAGTAATCCTAATTATTTGAGATTTTTCTATTTTTTTAAAACCCACAAAGAAATTCCTTCCGATTTCTTGGTTTCTCTTAAAAATGTTTTCGCTTCTTTTCGAGTTTCAAAACTTTGAATAGCAACTCTATAAAGCCTTCCTTTTTTGTCTACGATTTTGGATTCATTTCCTTTTGAAATCCAATCCTGCACCAAATTTTCTGCATTTTCTTTTATAGAAAAACAACCCGCTATCACATGATATTTCTTTTCTGAAACGACTTCAACCGGAGCGTTAAAAGTAGAATCTACTTTAACAGGAATATTCTTAATCTCAATCTTATCCTCAACTAACTCAACAATGTCTTCGGATTGAACTTCAGTATTTAATTCGTCAAATTTTGTCACCAAAAAAGTTTTTCCATCACGAGGAACATAAGTTTCAACTGGCGCAGAATAAAAAGGATTAAGATTTGCTAAGTTCAAATCTTGATCACTAATTCCACTTTGTTGATTAATCATAAATAGTCCTCCAACCAAAAGCGGAACGATTAACAAAGGAACATAAGCACCTAAAGCTCTTCTTTTTCTTGGCTCTCTCTCTTTTTTAGCAAGAATTGGAGCTCTATCTTCCTTCACCTCAACTGGTCGAGATACAAGTACAGGAGTCACATCTTTTTTAACGAGTACTTCAGACTTCTTAATTGTTTCTAGAGAAGCTGGAGTTAATCCAAAAGAATCTGTAAGAAAATTGACCGATGATTGTTGGAATTGAATATTCTTCTCTTTGTCAAAAAACAATACACCAACTCTCTCAATCTCAACTCTCCCCTCGTTATCTAACTTAAAAAAACAATCGTCTTTAAATTGAATTAACAATTGTTGGGCTTCTGCCATACTCAACTTTTGCTTTTCAGCCATTTTACCCGCCAATAATCCATCGTTGAAAACTAAGTGTTTATTAAACAGTATTTTTTTTGTTGCTGGAAAGAAAACAGAGGTAAAGGGATTGTAATAAGCAGGCTTTTTGGAAGTTATAAACCCCCCAAAATCAGGCACAATTACACAATCGTGTTCATGCAGTAATTGCTCTATATGTTTGTTAATTTCTGACATTTTCTATTAAACAAAGTTAACCAAATGATTGAATTTAAAAAACAAAGAAGTTATTTATCCATTGAGTTAATTCGGTCTAAATCCTCCGGAGTATCAACACCAATTATATCTTCTTTTATCTCAGCTAC
>JBMYYT010000160.1:0-5885 GCA_049609665.1 Flavobacteriales bacterium
AGCAAGACAAAGAAAAGTCGGTTACTTACCTCTCTAAATTCGCTAAATTGATGCGATTTATTTTAGAAAGTTCAAGGGAGAAGGAAGTATTGCTTGAAAAAGAAATAATTAGTTTGACCAATTATTTGGATCTTCAAAAATTGCTGTTAGAAGAAAAACTGAATTATAAAATTTCGGTCACAGAGGGTTTTAATACAGATGAATATAAAATCCCACCCATGCTCATTCAGCCTTTTGTAGAGAATGCCATCGTTCATGGAATAGAATTGAAAAATGAACCTGGTAATGTCAAACTTATATTTGAAAAAGCAGGTGAAAACCTGAAAGTTATCATTGAAGATGATGGATTAGGAAGAAAAAAGGTGAACGAGATTTACAAAAAAAGACAATCCAGCCATTTGTCTTTTTCAACCAATATTACCAACGAAAGAATTGAAAAAATAAACACAGAATCGAGAGAAAACATAAGCTCTACCACTAAAGACATAATGAAAAATGGTAAAGTTGCTGGGACAATAGTTGAATTGATTGTTCCGTTAAAGAGTGTGTTTTAATTCCGATGTTCAAACGAATTTTTAAAAAACTAAGATTATGAAAACAATAATTGTTGACGACAGAAATAGCATTAGAGAGTTTATAGTTCAATTGCTCGATAATGTAGAAGGAATTGAAATAGTAGGCGAAGCAGAAAATGTTGAAAATGCTATTTCCATAATTAACGAAAAAAAACCTGAGCTCATTTTGTTGGATATTCAGATGCCTGATGGAAATGGATTTGAAGTAATAGAGGGTCTAACCTATTCGAACTACAAAGTCATTTTTATAACTTCTCACGAAGAATTTGCCATCAAAGCATTTAAGTATAGCGCATTAGATTATGTTGTAAAACCAATCGACCCAGAGGTTTTTTACCAATCTATCGAAAAAGCAAAATCTCATTTTTCGAGTGAAGATCAACAATTGAAAATCAAAAATCTGATTGAAAATTTATCTTCAGAGAAAAAATCAAAAAACATTGTATTAAACACTCAAGAAACTGTTCACGTGGTGAATAGCGAAGATATAACTCGATGTGAATCGGATGGGAGTTATACCATAGTTTACCTTGAGGACAGAAAACTAATGATGTCCAAAAAATTAAAAGATTTTGAAGAATTACTTTCTGGACTTTCTTTTTATCGTTCACACAGGTCACATTTGGTAAACTTGAAATATGTGGATAGATACGAAAAACGCGATGGCGGATATATCATGATGAAAGATGAATCTTCAATCCCACTTTCTTCTGCCAAAAAGGATGAGTTTTTTGAATTGTTGATTGCTATAAATCAGTAGTTTAATCTCTCACTGTCATTCCTGTGAAAACAGGAATCTTAATACGAGAATCAACCTAATGAATAAGATTTCCACTTCCGTGGAAATGACAATTAGAGAGAGTAATTAGTTGGTTTTAGATTTGAAATCATTAAAATGAAAATCTTACCCCAAAACAGAATTAATCCTCCCATTAATTTCTTCGATAGTTCCCAATCCATCAACACCAATGTATTTTCCTTGGTTGTTGTAGAATTCTTTTAATGGCGATGTTTCATTTTGATACACTGACATTCTATTTCTGATGATAGATTCATCCTGATCGTCTTTTCTTCCAGAATCTTTTCCTCTCAATAACAGTCGTTTAACCAATTCGTCTTCCTCTACTTCAAGAGCAACTAATTTTGTGATAGAACATTCTTTTTTAGCTAATAATTCATCCAAAGCAACTGCTTGGTCGGTTGTTCTTGGGAAACCATCAAAAATATATCCGTTTGAATTATTGGATTCATCCAATTTGTTTTCAATCATTTTGATAACCAATTCATCTGGAACCAAATTACCAGCTTCCATATATTCTTTGGCTTTTTTTCCTAACTCGGTATCATTTTTCATGTGATACCTAAACATATCCCCCGTAGATAGGTGAGTTAGGTTATACTTTTCTTGAATCAACTCTGATTGTGTTCCTTTTCCGGCACCTGGAGGGCCAAATAAAATAATGTTTATCATACTGGTTTCTTTGATAATATAGATTTCATCTAAATTTCTGCCAATTTCGTTATAATCTAAACCAAATCCAACTAAAAACTCATTTCCAACTTCAAATCCTACAAAATCTACTGGGTATTTTTTGGTATAAGCCTTTGGTTTATAAAGTAGTGTAGCCACTTTTAGACTTCTTGGATTGGATAAGCTTAAGTCTTCAATTATATGCTCAAGAGTAATTCCTGTATCCACAATGTCTTCCACAATAATCACATCCGAATCATTGATGTTTTTGTCTAATCCTAATACTTTTTTAACGTTTCCAGTAGTTTCGGTTCCTTTGTAAGAGGATACTCTGAGGAAGGCAACTTCACATTCAACGTCTATTTTCTTTAATAAATCCGAAAAGAAAAGCACCGAGCCATTTAAAATACCTATCAATAAAGGTTTTTTACCTCGATATTCTTGATTGATTTCTTGAGCAACTCTTGAGATTTGTTTTTCTATCTCAGCTTTACCAATAAAAGGTTCAAATTGCTTGTCAAAAAGGGTAATTGTCTTATCCATTTTCAAAGGTAATTTTTTTTGTAGGAATAAGGAAGAGATTATCTTTCTCACTACAACTTTTTATTTTTCTCTTATTCTTAAATATATTTTAAATGATAATAACCCTGCAGCCCGAGGTCATTCTCGATACGTCCCGAAAAATCGGAACACTCGAATTGACATATCAGTATTTTTAATCAAAAATGATAGTTGTCAGTTCGAGTTTTTTGATTTTTAGAAAGAAAAATTAAAAAGTATCGAGAACAAATGCACAAACGAAATAAAATCTATTGATTATTAAAAAAAAGAAACTTTAATTAATCAATCTCAATTGACTAATCCTTATATTTGTAAGAAATAAAAAACAACCACTTTGGAACATACATTTTTAAGTGATTTAGGCTATTTTTTAATATTCTTTTCATTTGTTGCAGCTCTGTTCTCAACTGTATCTTACTACCTTTCACACAAAAATAGAAATGATTTGGTACTCTCCAAATTGTGGAAAAAATCGGGAAGATTTTCATTTTATTTTCATTCTTTGGGAATTATTGGAGTAATTACATTGCTCTACAGTCTTATTTACGGGCATTTTTATGAATTTAGTTACGTTTCCAAGTACTCCAATAACTCAATGCCTATGCGATATTTGGTTTCCTGTTTTTGGGGAGGTCAAGAGGGGAGTTTTTTACTTTGGATGTTTTGGAATGTGGTGATAGGAATAATCCTTACGCGAAAAGCCAAAGAATGGGAAAGCTCAGTAATGGCAGTATTTGTATTGTCTCAGGTGTTTCTGAATTCCATGTTACTGGGTATTTATGTTTTCGATTTCAAAATAGGAAGTAATGTATTTCTTTTGACTAAAAATTTACCACAAAACCTTGGGCTTCCGTGGACAGAAATGACTGACTATATGAAACTCCCAATGTTTCAAGATGGTCAAGGACTTAATCCGTTATTACAAAATTATTGGATGACGATACATCCACCAACTTTATTTTTAGGATTTGCATTAACTGTAGTCCCTTTCTCTTATGCTATAGCTTCCTTGATGCAAGGTAAATGGAACGAATGGATTAAACCCGCCATCTCATGGACATTTGTTGGAGTAGGAGTATTAGGAATAGGAATTCTTATGGGAGGAATGTGGGCTTATGAATCATTGAGTTTTGGTGGTTTTTGGGCTTGGGATCCTGTTGAAAATGTATCCTATATTCCCTGGCTTACCTTTGTGGGAGCAGGACATTTAATGTTGGTCAACCAAAGAAAAAACAGTTCTCTTTTCTTTGCCTATATTCTTACTTTCTTGTCTTTTATATTGGTTTTGTATTCTACTTTTTTAACCAAAAGTGGAATTTTAGGAGACAGTTCGGTTCACTCCTTTACAGATAATGGAATGCTTGGGCAATTGTTGTTTTACATCATTTTCTTTGTTTGGTTATCAGTATTTATGATGCTAAAAGGAGCACAACACCGATTAATGTACACGGTACTTTCCATATTTTTGTTTGTAATGATTTTGACTTCAGGAGAAGAAGATGTATTGGGGATGCCACCTTCGGGAATAGTTTTTATTCTTGGAAGTTTAATCACTTTGGTTTTTATAATAATTGCATCGGTTAAGTATTTTCCAAAAGTCAAAACAGAAGACAATCTTTGGAGTCGCGAATTTTGGATGTTTTTAGGAAGTTTCTTTCTATTGCTTGCTTGTTTGCATATTTTCTGGAGAAACTCTTACCCAGTTTGGAACAGATTATTTGGAGATAATGATGCAGGACCCGAAGATATATTACATTTCTACAATACTGGGCAAGGAGCTTTTGCAGTTTTTATAGCTCTTTTTGTTGGATTTGGTCAATATTTGAGATACAAAGACACTCCTTTTAAACACTTTGTTAAGCAGATTTCCCTCTCCCTTGTCGTTTCCGTTGTGTTAACCGTTATCGGTTTGTTAGTGTTCAACTTTACTGGAAATGATTTTTCTAAGGCTGAAAAAATAGTTTATATCGCTTTACTTTTTACTTCCATCTATGCGGTGATAGGTAACTTAGATTACTTCATTCGGTTTTTAAAAGGGAAACTAAATTTTGCTGGAGCATCTATTGCACACATTGGGTTTGGGCTTATTTTGTTTGGAGCATTAATTTCAAATTCTCAATCCAAGAAACTCTCACACAATGCCGGAGGTAAATTTGATTTAGCTTCATTAAGCGAGAATTTTAAGAACAATGAAGATGTTCAAGTCACTCTGGGAGACACCAATTATATGCGTGAGTATTTTGTATCCTACCGAAGCCGAAGAAAAGAAGGAATAAATATCTTTTATGAAGTGGACTATTTTGAACCTATTCCTGTTTCATATCAGAAAGGTGATGTGGTTAATTTCAACGGAAATAGTTTTGAAGCCAACGAATCTTATACAGTGAAGAAAGATTTTTTTAAAGAGAATAAAGATTACTGGAGGCTGCTGAAAGAAACAAAAGAGGCCCCAGAGTGGAAAAGTCATACAGTTGGAAAAAAACTATTTACACTTGAACCATTTGTACAACTGAATGAACAATTTGGAAATGTGGCTGAACCGTCAACCAAACATTATTTGGGACACGATGTTTTTTCGCATATTAAATATCCAGATCCGGGAGTGTTCGAAGGTCAGAACAATGGATTTATGCCTTACGAGAATTACATTGCCGAAGTAGGAGATACGATAGTTACAACTCATGGAATGGTTGTGGTAAGAGAGAATCAGGAGTTTCCTTATGAGGACAACACACAAGCCGGAATGGTAAATCTTACTTTCTTGGATTACCAACAAAAACTACCTCCAAAAGATCAGTCTTTGGTGTATTTAATAAAAGCAGATTCTTCATTGAAACCTCCATTGCCTATAATGGATGACGACTATGGAATTAAAGTAGCATTAATGGGAATATCGGTTCCTCAATATGACGAAGATTCAACCTTAATTCAGGGAAGAAGAATCTCGTTGGATATAACAGGAAAAGAATTTATTATCATGCAAGCCAAAACATTCCCTCTTATTAATCTACTTTGGCTGGGTTGTATTTTGATGTTGATTGGTTCTGTAATGGCGGCTTTTTATCGGTTGAAAAGGAGTAAATGATTATTTTAGTTTCTAATTCTTGTTAATTGGAATGATTATTGACATTTTTATGATATGAAAACCGTCAGATTATACTTGGTTTTATTTTTTTTAAAATTGGGTTTTGGGTATACTCAAACACCCAATATAAAGCCAATTTTCAATGATTTTGATTCGCCACATCTTCTATTTGAGAAGTTTGCAATAGGTAACA
>JBMYYT010000161.1:0-5813 GCA_049609665.1 Flavobacteriales bacterium
CCATTGGGGTAGTATCCTTCAATTAGAATCCCCTCATCGTCAGCTTTTTCTAATTTGTTCTTTAATTCTTTCACAGTTTTCACTGGTTCTTTATCAATCTTAGTAATAATGAATCCTTTTGAAATCCCAATGTTTCTGAGTTTTCCATTTTTAAGATTCTTTACTTTTACTCCATTCGAAATACCCAAAGCTTTCTTTTCTCTCTCCGTAACTTCAATAAATTCGGCATTCAACATTTTGTTTACTTTCGGTTTCTCTACTAATTTTGTAGTTCCCTCTTGATTTCTCAAAGTCACTTTGATATTTTTCTCTTTGTCGTCTCTAATTACAGTAACTGTAACTTTATCTCCAGGATTGTAATTCCCAATTTGTTCCTGTAACTGAGGTACTTTTTTGATTTTCACTTCATTTATTCTCACAATTACATCTCCTTCTTTAATTCCAGCAGCTTTTGCAGCTCCATCTTCAGATAATCCATTTACAAATACTCCTTCGGTGTTTGATATTTTTAATTTATCTGCAATTTCCTGAGTCATTTCTTGAATTCCTACTCCAATAAATGCTCTTTGAACTACACCATATTTCATCATATCGGCTGTTACTTTTTTCATTATATTAACAGGAACTGCAAAAGAATAACCACTATAAGAACCTGTTTGAGAAGCTATTGCTGTATTTATCCCAACTAATTCACCTTTGGCATTCACCAATGCTCCTCCGCTGTTCCCTGGATTTACAGCTGCATCAGTTTGAATAAATGATTCAATAGGAAAAATGTTTTTTCCATCCGCATTTCGTTGCATAATATTAATACTTCTTCCCTTTGCAGACACAATACCTGCTGTAACCGTGGAAGTTAAATTAAAAGGATTACCAACAGCAAGTACCCACTCTCCTACTTTCACTTTATCCGAATTTCCTATTTGAATAGGTTTAAGTTTAGTTTCTTCAATTTTGATTACAGCCATGTCAGTAGCTGGATCGGTTCCAATAATTTTTGCTGAATATTCTCGGTTATCATTCAATACAACTTTTATTTCATCTGTATTTTTAACTACATGATTATTAGTCACAATGTATCCATCTCCGGAGATAATAACTCCCGAACCTGAACCTCCTCTGCTCCTATTTCTTCCAGGGCTTCCGTAGAACATCTCAAATAATTGTTCCTCTTGTGATAATTTTTTTCTATGAGTTTTCGTATTAATATGAACCACTGAATTCAAAGATTGATTGGCAGCATGGGTAAAGTCAAGCGAACTCGGAACAGTTGATTCCGAAATACTTATTGGTTGCGCATCAATAGATTTGGTGTTTTGTTTTTGGATTATTACTTCTTGTTTTGGAGAAATAAAAGAATAAGCTCCCAAAGCTAATGCTCCTCCCACAAAAGCTGATCCTATTGTTTTTATTGTTGTGTTCATTGTATATAAATTTTAGATTTCTATTTTGTTTCACTAATTTAACGAGGATTGAGAATGAAGTCTATAGTTGCTGCGTTAAAAAATGTTAAGAGAAATAAATGAAATCAGAAAAGACATTGTCAAGATTTGAGGAGGAACTTTTGAAGAAAGTAGACCTGGAAATATCATTAGATTTTCTTCATTTAATAAAACTTAATAAATCAATTTTATTAAAAGATATCCGAGAAATAAAGATAAAACGTCCTTCTTATACTTTGAAAGAAAAAGTATTAAATTATTTTAAACACATCCTTTCAGACAACAAATCAGGCATTGGAGAAGACTTTAATGGAACAAGACCAGATACAATAAAAACAATTTCTATTTGTCTATTTAACGATGAAATAATCCAATATTATGTTAAAAACATTGATTTAATTTCTACCTCTAAACTTTTCAAAAAATTAATTAATGCTAATTATTTAAATAACACATCTATTGAATGAAAAAAATAATTTACGTTTTAACATTAGTCTTCTTTGCTTGTTCTGCCCCTTCAAAAGAGAGTAAAACACCAGTTAATCAAACAGTTGAGGAAACTAATAATGAATCAAACCCAAATTTCAAACAGTCCAATATTGAGGGTGACACATTATTAATATTCCCCGATATAGACGATACATTACTATACTCCAAAAATGATTTTCAAATTATTATAGAAAAACATCCTGAGTTCTTTGAAGAGTATATTGGACACCCTGATCAACTGTATTATAATCACCATGAATTTGAATACTTCTCAAGTGAGGTTGGACAAGATAATTTTTATATGATTTATGCTTACTTCTTGAGAGAAAAAGTTGAGGGTAAATTCTCAAAAAAAAGAAAAAAATTGATTGAAACTTACCGAAATATCAATCGCTTATTCAGTCGAATTCAATATTCTGGAACCTATTTTGGACATCAATATTATCGGATCTGCGGTTATGCTGAATATGATATTTACTATCACTCCTTGGACGAAGAATTTGAGAAAACATATAATATCTCAAAACAGAAGGATTTATACATAAATTCGTTAAGGCAGCTTATTGAAGATGAAATGGAAATTGATTTTGAAGTACAAAGCGATCATAAAAAGATTGTGGAAAGAAGAAAAAGCTTAAATGAAATTGTTGATGAAATTGAAAGATCAATAACCGACATCTTTTTCTTAAGAAAAGCTCAAGCCTTTCATTATAGGCATTATGTATATATCTAAAACTGAATTTTCGACTTAATCAGCTCCTCCATCTTAGAAAACAATTCTTCTTGTCCAACCGAATTAACCTCAATAGGCTCGTGAATGAAAAAAGTAATAGGAGAAAATAACCCAAAAGGAAACTTTCCGTATTTAAAAACCTTCCAAGAATTATTCACTGAAACTGGAACTATTAAAGCATCAGGATTGTGTTCTAAAATCGCTTTTAATCCATTGATATTAAATTTTTTAGGATTTCCATCTCTACTTCTTGTTCCTTCAGGAAAAATAGCCGCTGACCATGTGTTCTGATTTAATCGTTTTCCAAAATCTTTGAGAGTCTCAAGGGCTGCCCTTCCATCTTTTCTATCTATGAGTGCTGCACCTCCATGTCTCAAATTATAAGAAACACTGGGAATACCCTTACCTAATTCTTTTTTAGCAACAAACTTGACATGGTGTTTTCTGAAATACCAAATAATTGGTGGAATATCAAATAAACTCTGATGATTGGAAACGACTATAATTGTTCTGTTCAATGGAATAACTGGATTTGTTTTTCTTCGGACAACTATTCCTAATAATAACAAAGCACGTGTCAAGCATAAATTCATGATGTCAACCACCCATTTGTGAACGGAATATCCAAAAACATTCAAAGAAAACCATTGCAAAGGATGAAAAATCAATAAAATAAGAAAGAAAACTATTCCGAAAATCGGGGACAATATGTAACTTATAATTTTCATAAATAGAGGTTTAACTCATTTCACCAGCAAGGCTTGTTTCTAGTTTCTTTCTTATAATTTTCTGATCGTTATACTTACCCAAAACGTACATCAGTTTAGCCAGTGCCGCTTCAGTAGTCATATCTTTTCCCGATATAATTCCTAATTGATTAAAACGACCACTTGTTTCATATTTTCCTTGAATCACACTCCCAGCAAGGCATTGCGTAACATTAATAATGTATATTCCTTTGTCGATAGCATTTTGCAACTCACTAATAAACCAGGATTGAGTTGTTGCATTTCCAGAACCAAAAGTTTCCAGCACTAATCCTTTTAACCCATCTACTTCAATCATTGCTTTCACTACTTTTTGAGTTATACCAGGAAATATCTTTAAGACAGCAACATTATTATCAAGCTCATCAAACACCTGCAAATTAGTAGTATCTTCTCGATAATGAATCGCTCTTTTATTAAATTTTATATGTACTCCAGCTTCTGCCAAATATGGATAATTGAAAGAATTAAAAGCTTCAAAATCTTCTGAATTCACCTTTGAAGTTCTATTCCCTCGATACAGATTATACTCAAAATAAATACAGACTTCCGGAACTATTGGTTTTCCATTTTCTTTTGAGGAAGCAATTTCTATGGCAGTAATTAAATTCTCTTTTCCATCAGTTCGTATTGTTCCAATTGGCAATTGAGATCCTGTAAAGATTACAGGTTTATTAAGCCCTTTGAGCATAAAACTCAATGCCGATGCAGAATAGGACATTGTATCAGATCCATGAAGAACCACAAAACCATCGAATACCGTGTAATTTTCGATAATAATATTGGCTAATTTTTTCCAAGCTTTTATATCCATATCGGATGAATCAATGGGAGATTCAAATGAAATACTTTGAATATGAACATCAAGCTTTTTGAGCTCCGGAACTTGTTCTTCAATATTTTTAAAATCAAACGGTTTTAAAGATTTACTTTCCAAATCCTCCACCATTCCGATAGTTCCGCCAGTATAAATTAATAAAATATTGGGTTTTTCCATCTTAACTCATTATTTATCAGTAAAAAAATCTGTATCGTCACTAACGGGAAGATTCATCAGAAATTCCATTCCTTGTTTTAGGTCCCAATCTTCGTAAAGAATTTTATACAAAGCATCCGCTAAAGGAGAATTAAACTTATAGTTTTCAAGGAGTTTTACAATTTTAACTGTTTTAATTCCTTCAGCAACTTCATTTAATTCTTCTAATATTTCTGGAAGCTTTTTACCTTGAGCAAGGTAATATCCTACTCTAAAGTTTCGACTTAATTTACTATTACAAGTTGCCATCAAATCTCCTATTCCAGCCAATCCCATAAAAGCTTTTTCCCCTGCTCCAAATGCTTTTCCAAAAAACACCATTTCTGCCATACCTCTTGTAATTAATAATGCCTTTGCATTATCTCCGTAACCTATTCCTTCCAACATACCAGCCGCAATAGCAATATAGTTTTTCAAGACACTGGCTATTTCGACTCCTTTAGTTTCATTGGATCCATAGACCCTCATAACATTGCTGTTGACAGCTTTCTTACCTTCACGAATCACATCATTATAGCGACTTGCTATAACTGTTCCTCCAATTTGACCATCCGATATTTCTTTTGCGAGATTTGGACCTGCTATGCAGCCTACTCTCACTACCGATGTTTCGTTTAAGATTAACTCCGACATGGTAAGAACTTCAGATTTATCAAGTTTTTCTACTTCATCAATATTAGCATCAATATGCAGTCCTTTTGTCCCATGAATTAAAATATGTTCTGGAGTCAGAAAAGGAGATAGTTGAACTAACATTTCCTTAAAATTACTCGATGGAACGATAGGAAAAATCAATTTACATTCTTTAGCTAAAGACTCAAAATCATGAATAGCGGTAATTCTTTCATTAAGATTTTGTCCTTTTAATTTTCCATTTTCATTAATTTCTTTGACTACCTCTTCCCTCCTTCCATAAATAAGCACCTCGTTGTTAATCGCCAATAAATTTGACAAAGCCAATCCGAAATTCCCTGTACCTATTACGCCTACTTTTTTCATTTATTAAACATATTCTTCTAAACCATAAGAAGTTAACTTATTATGGTAATAATACAATAATTTCATACTTTGGGTTGAAATCTCGCCTTTCTTATTCAATTTAAGAACATAGGTTGGATGAGAAGAACCAACTTTTTCTATCCCTACTTTCATCAATTCATCCGCTGGCAATTCCAAATCAGCCGATAAAATAATTTTTCCATTTTTCTCTAATTGTTTCAATCTATCGCGGATTCTATCCACCACAAATTCTAATTCAATCGAAGAAATCATTGTTTCATCTTTGGGTAGGCTTAAAATCTCAAATACGGAGAATTGAGAAAATCTTTTTCTAATAGTTTGAAAAG
>JBMYYT010000162.1:0-5698 GCA_049609665.1 Flavobacteriales bacterium
AAGAACGGGCAGAAAATGTCAAAAAGACTTGGGAATGGAGTTGATCCATTTAAAACTCTTGAAAAATTTGGTCCTGATGCAACTCGTTGGTATATGATTACCAATGCACAGCCTTGGGACAACTTGAAGTTTGATACCGAAGGAATTATCGAGACTCAAAGAAAGTTTTTTGGAACTCTTTACAACACCTATTCGTTCTTCGCTCTATATGCAAATATTGATAATTTCAATTATTCTGAGCCAGAGGTTGAGAACAGACCAGAAATTGATAGGTGGATTTTATCAAAACTAAATACACTGATTTCAGAAGTAAAGAATGCTTACGAAAGTTATGAGCCTACCAAAGCAGGAAGATTAATTCAAGGTTTTACATTGGATCAGTTAAGTAATTGGTATGTAAGGTTATGTAGAAGGCGTTTTTGGAAGGGTGAGTATGCTGAAGATAAGATTTCCGCTTACCAAACCTTGTACACTTGCTTAGAAACTATTTCGGTATTGATGTCGCCAATTGCGCCATTTTTTTCGGATAGATTATTCCTGGATTTAAATAAAGCGAGCAATAAAAATAATGCCTCTTCGGTTCATGTTGCTCATTTTCCAGAGATAAACTCTAAGTTAATTGATAAAAATCTGGAAGAAAAAATGGAAATTGCTCAGCAAGTTTCTTCCTTGGTGTTGAGTTTAAGGCAAACTAATAAATTGAAAGTTCGTCAACCACTCCAAAGAATAATGGTTCCCATTCTGAATGATAAATTTGAAAGCCAAATCCTTGAAGTAAAAGATATTATATTAAGTGAGGTAAACGTAAAAGAGCTTGAATTACTGAAAGACACAACAGGAGTTTTAGTAAAAAAAGTGAAGCCAAATTTCAAAGTAATCGGTAAATCTGAGAATAAAAGATACATGAAAGACATAGGTTCTTTCTGTGGACAATTAAAAGATGAACAAATAAACGAGTTGGAGAAAAATAAAGGAGCAGAATTGGAGTTAGGGGGAGAGAAAGTATTTCTTGATATAGATAATTTTGAAATTTCTACTGATGACATCCCTGGTTGGTTAATTGCAAACAGTGGAGCGATCACTGTGGCACTTGATACTGCATTAAATCAGAATCTCGTTAATGAAGGGATTGCAAGAGAATTGGTAAATAGAATTCAAAATTTAAGAAAGGAAAGTGACTTTGAAGTTACCGATAGAATCAACATAGAGTTGACTGGAGATGAGGAAATTGAAAAAGCTATAAAAGAGAATAATGATTATATATGTCAGGAAACTTTGACCGAAAACATCAAGTTTTCTAATAATTTAAATGAAAATAATGCGACCAAATTAGATTTTGACAAAGATATTTCTATATTTGTTAGCATTGAAAAAAAATAAGAAAATGGCATCAGAAAAAAAAGATAAAACGAGGTTCAGCGATGCGGAATTAGAGGAGTTCAGAGAACTAATAGAGAATAAAATAAAAGAAGCGAAAATAGATTTAGAATTACTGAATGGTGAATTGTCTCACAAGGATAATCACGGTACGGATGATACAAGCAGATCTTTCAATATGATGGAAGATGGAGCATCTACTTTTTCTCGTGAAATGACTGCTCAAAAAGCAGCAAGACAAGAAAAATTTGTAATGAGTTTGGAAAATGCATTGTTGCGTATCAAGAACAAAACTTATGGAGTTTGCCGAGTAACCGGGAAACTTATTAATAAGAAGAGATTAATGCTTGTACCTCATGCTACGTTAAGTATTGAGGCAAAAAACAACATGCAGTAAACCCCTTAGTTTTTTGAGAAAAGTTGCACTTATCACCTTCCTAATTGTTCTCATAGATCAAGTTGTAAAGATTTATGTAAAAACCACTATGTATATAGGTCAAGAAGGTTTTGACTTAGGTTTTTTTAAAGCTCATTTTATCGAAAACGATGGGATGGCTTTTGGTTTTGAATTGCCCTTTACTGGGGGTAAAATAGTTTTGGGTCTATTGAGAATTGCTGCAATAGTAGGCATCACACTTTACGTCAGAAAATTGTTAACTAAACAAGCCCCATTTGGCCTTTTAATTGCAATTTCTTGTGTGTTGGCTGGAGCTATTGGAAATGTAATTGATGGTGCTTTCTACGGAATGATTTTTAGTGAAAGTTATGGAGAGGTTGCTCAATTTCTCCCAGCAGAAGGAGGATATAGTACTTTTATGAAAGGTCAAGTAGTTGATATGCTTGAGTTTACCTTCAATTTTCCCGAATGGTTTCCCTTTTGGGGAGGAAAACAAGCTTTCCCATTTATATTTAACATTGCCGATGCAGCTATTTCAATAGGAATTGTTGTGATTTTGGTTTGGTATAGAGGGTTTTTCAAAGCTCCTTCAACTATGCAAACAGTTTCTGTAGTTGAAGAAAATTCTCAAGAAGAAGAATAGTTTTTAATTCATAAAAACTATGTACATTTATTAAAACATATTAGTTATGACTTTATTAAGTGCCAGTGGAATTGATCCTAATTATCTTTTGATAATTGGCGGTTCATTAATTGTGATAATCAGTTTTGTTTTCAATTTTATTTCAAAAGCTACTAATATTCCAAGTGTACTCATGCTGATGGTATTAGGGGTTGCAGTGCAATTTTTAGTTCCTGATTTAGATACGGAAGATCCTCTAATAAAAAATACATTAAAGATTGTAGGGAAAATAGGGCTTATATTAATTGTTTTAGAAGCTGCTCTTGACTTAAAGCTTAATAGGGATAAAGTAGGATTAATCGTCAGGTCTTTTTTAGTTGCTCTGTTTGCTCTTGGACTTAGTTCAGTTCTTATTGCTTTTTGTATTCAATGGTTCTTGGATGCTTCGTTTTACAAAGCTTTGGTATATGCAGTTCCTTTATCAATAATGAGTAGTGCTATCATTATCCCCAGTGTTTCGAGCTTGTCAGAAGAAAAGAAAGAGTTTATGATTTATGAAAGTACTTTCTCAGATATACTTGGGATTATTTTCTTTCAATTCCTTACCCTTCCAAATGACTATGAAAACACTCAAGATGTATTAATTGGCGTAGGTACTAATATATTAATAACCGTTTTAGTGGCGGTAGTTTTTAGTTATATTGCAGTATGGGTATTTAATAAATTAACCAGTCATGTTAAGCTTTTTCTTATTATTGCTGTCCTTACATTGATGTACGGAATAGGTTCTGTTTATCACCTGTCCTCATTAATAATAATATTGTTTTTCGGGATGATATTAAATAATGTAGACGTGTTTTTTAGGGGGCCATTAAAGAAATTGATAAATAAAGAAAAATTAAAGCCCGTTTTCCATGAATTTCATATTGTGACTTTAGAATCTGCTTTCTTTTTGCGTACTTTCTTTTTTGTGCTATTTGGAATTACGATTTCAATTTCAAGTTTATTTGATTTAGAAGTTGCAATACAAAGTATCGTATTTGTGGCAGTGTTATACATTGTAAGGTTTTTAGTGCTAAAGCTTATTAATTGGAACAAAGAAATAACTCCTCAACTCTGGATAGCTCCAAGAGGTTTGATAACTGTGCTTTTATTCTATACAATTACCCCAAAATACTACATCAAAGATTTTTATCAAGGTGTTCTTTTGTACGTGATACTAATTTCAAGTTTAATTATGACGTTTGCATTGATAAGAGCAAAAGGAAAGAAGATCTCTGACATTATGATTAAAGATTTAAACTTCAATTATTTGGAAGATGGATTGGAAGAAGAAATGGAAGAGGATCTAAAAGAATACTACGAAGCTGAATTAGAATCACTTGAGGATCATGATTTTATTGAAGGATCCGAAAATATGGATTCTGAGCCTGAAGATATTATTTCTAAAATGGAGGAGGAATAAGTTACTGATTTTTTTAATTTATCATAACTTTTATTAAGTATATCAGAGCATATTTCATGATGAATAAATTAAGGGTTTTATTTTATGAAGTTTAAATCTAAACATCAATTTTTTATATTCATTGGTTGCCTAATTTGGATAGTTTCTTTTTTAGGGGAACTTTCTAAGTTACAACCCTATTCGACATATGGAATTATTATTTCTCCTCTATTTTTATTTTTAGGCATAATTTATTGGCTAAACTATTATAAATTAAAAAATGATAGATATCCCAATCTTATAAAAGCTATCAGGAACGTATTTTTTGAGAATTCTATCAAGAGTACAAAATATATATGGAATCATGTAGTTGAATTTTTTATTGCTTTTATCATTTTTTTTATGGCACTGGTTCTGTTAATGCATCTTACTTTTGGAAAATCAGATGCAGTTCGTACGGCAAAAAATTATTGCATAAACAAAAAAGAAATTTTAAGTAAAACTGGTGAAATTGAAAGTTTTGGAATTTTAGTAAGAGGAAGCATTTCTTCAAGTAATTTCTCTGGTAAATCTGAATTAACATTTACTATAGTCGGTGAAAAAGGAAATTTTAAAGCAAATGCAAAGTTGATTAAAGAAAATGATAGTTGGGAGGTAATAAATATTGAGGTCGAATGAATAGAAAAAGACTTATTTTTCTTGTTCCTCTTTCATTCGTTTCCTTTCTTCTCGTTTTACGATAAATATTCCAATCAAAATAATGCCAGCAAAGCTTATTGCCCAGTTAATAGGTTCACCAAAGTAAACTCCCCAAATTATTGCCACAATAGGTATAAGATAGGTAACCGATGAAGCAAAAATAGAAGTAGTCATTTTAATTAATTCATTAAAAATGACCAATGCAAAAGCAGTTCCAACTACCGATAATATTGCTGTATACCCAAAAGCTGGATAATAGATTGAATCAGTTGCTTTTTCCATTATATCCGTGAATGCCAAGGTAATAATTGAAGGAATAATCATAAAAACTAATGAAATAGCTGTAATGGCAAAGGAAGAAACAGAACTCAATTTATTTTTAATAATATTTAAGCTAAAGGCATAGCAGACAGTGGCAAGAACGACCATAAGAACAGGCAATAGTTGGACAGTTCCTTCACCATTTTTACTAAAATAAATGAGTAATGCTGTGCCTAAAAACCCTAATAGAATTCCTCCAATAGTTTTGGTTGATATTTTATGCCTGAATATAACAGTAGCCACAATCACTGAGAATATGGGTACCAAAGAGTTTAAAATTCCTGTAAGTGAACTGGATAAAGTCTGTTGAGCATGAGTAAAAAGTAATGCTGGACCAAAGTTTCCGAGTATTCCTACTAAAATTAAAAAAACGGCATGTTTGCTAAAAGCAACTTTAATATGTTTGAAAAACACAAAAAGCAAAACAACTCCAGAAATTAATATTCGCAATCCACCGACTTCATTGGCTGTGAGTAGGGGAGTATCCTTATCCAAGAACATTGCTTTATTCATCAGAATAAAAGAACTTCCCCAAATAATTGCGAGCAGAATGAGCAGAAACCAGCTCTTGGTTTTAGAATTCATCATCGAATTCTGTCCATAGATTTAATTAAGTCTTCATCTTTTTTAATAGCTCGATAAGCCATTATGATTGCAACCAGAGCAACAATTGGAAGGAACATTCCGATTCCATAGCTTATGTTTTCTTTTGAAATTGACAAAAAGCTTTCAATAAAATTGAAGTTTGCAAAAATGAAAACAACCAAAAGCAAGACTGTAATAAAGTTTATTTTAGTTAAAAGGAGTTGTCTTTTTCTATTTTTGAAGCTAATAATAG
>JBMYYT010000163.1:0-5693 GCA_049609665.1 Flavobacteriales bacterium
GTTATTTTGGAGGAGTAAAATTAGGCGTTGGAGGATTAATTTCAGCCTATAAAACTTCTGCTAAACTCACTATTGATTCTGGTGAAATTATTACAAAAGAAGAACTCAATTATTATAAAATTAGATTTGAATACCCACAAATGAGCGAAGTAATGAATTTCGTGAAATCTAACAGATTAGATGTTGTGAATCAAGTTTTTGAAGTCAATTGTGAAATAGAATTTCGCCATTCAATTCCTAATTCTAAATCTTTAGTTTTGCAACTTGAGGAGATGGAAAATGTAAAGGTTGAGTTTTTATCAAAGAAATAAATATTTGACAATCATTGTTTTAAATTATTTAGAGGAGTAAAGTTTATATTTCATTATATTTGTTTTGAGGATAGTCAATAAATTTATTACCCATGAATAATAACATTAGCAAAAAGGATATTGAGGGATTGTTGCACTATTCATTCTCTGAGTTAGATTCTGATTTGGTTTCAAATTTATTGGATAAAGGAAAAATAGTAACCTACGAACCTCGAGAAGAGATTATAACTCAAGGAGAATTCTCAAAGGATGTTTTTTTATTGATTACTGGTAAATTGAAGGTAAGTTGGAAGGATGAATTTCAAAAAGAAACCGTTATAAATGAAATTTCTACCGGTGAGTTTTTTGGGGAAACTCCTGTATTTACTGGAGAGGCAAGATCAGCAACTATTTTTGCTGCAAGAAACTCTACTTTACTGAAAATTGAAGGAACTGACTTCCAAGAAATTTTGGATGGCAGTGCAAAGCTTACAAAATATTTAGGAGCAACAATCATCAAAAGATTACAACATTCAAGGGAGGATAAAGAGAGAGTCAAATTAAAACATATCGTGATTCAATCTATTGATAAACAGAGTGAATCTTCAGTCTTTATTGATAATTTGGAAACAAAACTTAATCGTTTTGGAAAAGTGTTACATGTTTCAAAAAAAGATTTTTATGGAGAGATAAAGCAGGTTGACGAAAATGATTTTGAAGAGCTAAGCAGTAAATTCAATCATTGGTTATATTCTCAGGATAAAGAACACGATTTTTTGTTGTTAGAATCAGATTTTGAAAATACGGATTGGTCAAAACTGTGTTTGGGTCAGGCAGATTCTATTATGCTGTTGGGAGGTCAAGAACTGTCAACCGAATTGACCGAAATGGAAAATTATCTTTTTAATACTAAGCGTGTTAACGAGATTATTGATGTTCATTTGGTTGTTGATTCTTCTAATGGAGGTAACATTTCGGGTATCAGTAAACTATTAGGCAATAGGTATATTAAGAACATTTTTTATCACAAAAGTCCATCTGATTTAGGAAGGATTGCAAGGTTTATTTCTGGAAATTCAATCAAGTTAGTATTGGGTGGAGGAGGAGCAAAAGGTTTTGCTCACATTGGAGTTTACAAAGCGATGTTGGAACTTGATATTCCTGTAGATTTTGTTGGAGGAACCAGTATTGGTTCGGTCATAGCTGCGAGTATCGCCATGGGTTGGAGTTACGAGGATTTAGTGGAGAAAGCTCACCAGTCTTTTGTAGTTGACAAGCCCCTTAAGGATTTTCAATGGCCGATCGTTTCCTTTCTTTCGGGTAATAAATTAGAGAAAATCATCCATAGAAATTTTGGAGACAAGAAAATTGAAGAGTTAGAAATTCCTTTTTATGCAATTGCTGCGAATTTATCCAAAGCCAGCACAGAAATTTTGGACAAAGGAAAAGTGAGTGATGCAATTAGAGCAAGTATTTCTTTGCCTATTTTTTTACCGCCATTTGTCAAAGATAATTCGTTATTGTTGGATGGTGGTATTGTGGATAATTTGCCCTATGATCATGTTCAGAGTTTAGCTATTGGACCAACGATTGGAGTAGATCTTAGTTTTTTGAAAGTAAGAGAATTAGGGTATGAAAAAATCCCTTCCAACAAGAAGATTTACTTAAATAAATTCAGTAAAAAGAAAAAGCTACCCGTACCAAGAATTCATCAGATAATGATGAGTACCTTGACCTTGGCAAGTAATGCCAAAAGAATAAGTAACTCCAATAAGTTTGATGTTTATATTAAACCCAATGTATCTAAATATGGGTTTTTAAAGTGGGATAATTTTGAAGCACTTGTTGAGGAAGGATATCAATCCAGCTTACCCATTTTAAAGGCTTGGAAAGAAAAAAACTATAAATAAATCAAATTCAGATGAACGACATATATATCTTATTATCGTTATTTTTTGGGCACTTTTTGGGAGATTTTAGTCCACTTTCCACAAGAAAAATGAATCGTGCCAAGGTAAGTGGAAACCATATTTCTCAAATAATGCTTCATGCGCTTGTGCATGCAACACTGGTTGGATTAGTGTGTTTAATTTTTAGATTGGAATACAAAGAAATCCTTCTTCTATTCGCGTTTCAATTTATCACTCATTTTCTTATTGATCTCACTAAGGCAAAACTTACAATTTCTTTCAAAGTTTTTCAGGACTCAACGACCAAACCTTTTTGGATTTTATTTGGATTCGACCAATATCTGCATGCAGTAGTCATGATTTTGATATGGGCAAGAATTGTTTCGTAGATTATTTACTGATTTTTTTACTGCCAGAAATAATATCATTTACCAGTCCATACTCTTTAGATAATTCCTTCATCTTTTTGTAAAAAGCGTTTTGATAATATTTTGGCATTTCATTGCTATTCAAAAAGAACTTGTTGTATTTTTCTTCTAATTTTGGATAATGCTTCATAATTGCATTCATCACAAGAGTTTTACTGTGTGCTTTTTCATTTCCAAAAAGAGTAAGAGTAGCTGGAAAAATATAGTCTATTCCTAAGTTTTTGAAAGTTGAAAATGCCAAATTTAACTGTTCTGTAGTATCCGAAATAAAAGGAATCAATGGCATTAAATTGACACCAGTTAAAAAATCGGCATCAATCGTTTTCTTAATAATTTCAAGCCTTTGGCTTGGTGGAGTTGCTCCTGGTTCAAAAATTTTCCCTACTTCATCTTGAAGGGTTGAAAATGAAAAACTAATCATTGCTCCTCGTTTCAATTCTTTTAAATCATCTGGAAGAATTGCTGTTTTGTCAATTTGTTTGAGTAAATCAAAATCTCGCTCAATCAAATCAGATTTAGTAATAATGTGAACTGGAAACCGATGTTTAAGTATTACCTCAAGAGCTTGTCTTGTCATTTCGTATTTCTTCTCAATTTGGAGATAAGGGTCAGTTACAGAAGATAATACAATAATTCCATATTGATTTTTCTTGGCTCGGTTTGCCAATTGTTTATTAAGGATTTCAATCGCATTGGTTTTTACTGTTAAGCTTTCTTCGAGATTTGTTCCGTATTTACTTCCTCTGATATAGCAATATAAACAATTGAATGAACAGCTACTGTAGGGGTTAAAAGTGTAATCATCCAAAAACCAGTTATCGCGTTTTTTTGTTTTGTTAAGAACCGATTTTACTTCAATTTCTTTTGGCATAATTGTGTCTGTTTAAACCAATTTCAATTTTCTTTCTGAACCAATTAGCTACCTCTTCATTGTTGTTAATCTCTGTTTTATAATCATCTATAATGTTCGGGTGAAATTTAGCGGTGGTTTTGGCTGCCCATCCCACACCTTGTCGTATTTCTTTGTCTTTGGTATTTGACATGGAAAGTAAAATTTCAAATAATATAGATACATTCTTTTTATCCAATCCTTTTCTTACTGCATTATGAATTCCAGCTCCTAAAGACCGAACAACCCAATTTGTTGGATGCATGGAAAGTCTTTTTATTTCGGGTATTGATTTGTCAGGATAATTAAGTAAAGAATACCCAAAAACTCTTTCGCCAATAATATCACACACATACCAAACGTCAGCTTTGGCGACATACTCGACTGTTTTGTCGATGGCTTCATGAAAGTTAATATTCAATCTTTTTTGTAGAATTATTCCTAATAGTACATTTCCTCCTTCAGTTTTTAATTCCTCAATTTTGTCACAAAAAATGATGTGTTCATTTTCTGGAATAATCTTGAAAATTGATTCTCCACAGAATTCCAGTAACGGAAATTTGACCTTGTTAGCTAAGATTGTTCTGTGAACTTCGGTCACCAAAATATCCAAACCTTGCATACGATATTGTTCAATACACAATTCCAGTATTTCTTTTATTTCGGATTTTCTTGTGATTAATCGCATTGCTAAAGTTAATTCTTTCAAGTTTAACAAAAAACGAAATTAGTATTAGAAATTAAAATATTATCCCAATAATTCCCCGCAATAAAATCCCTGAGAGTTAACCAATTGAATCAGTCTATTTTCATCTAACTGTTTTGTAGTTTCAATTCTCAATACATTATCAATGTCTTTGGTGTCAATATGCCAATCTTTAATTCCCGAGAAGGAATTAAAGATTGGAGATAATTGTCTCGCTTTTTTCTGAGAGGTTACATTGGTTTTATAAATCAGAATTTCCATGTTCGTCTAAATTGTCGAGTTTATCTGCTTTATTTTCAGCGAATTCTGATGAATTATTCTCCATTTCATTTACATACTCAGCATACATCTCTTCACCTTTCTCCTCCCAAAATTTCCCGTAATGTTTCCATTTTGAAAATTCATTCTTGTTGGAGTCATCTTTACATTCTTTGTTTTTTCTGGAAGAACCACCGCCACTTCCACAACCTCCAATGAACACTTTGGAGATAATGAACAATCCAACAGCTTGCCAATAAGTAATAAAGGGTAATCCAAAAATCTCTGGCATCAACCAATTCCAGAGCCACATGAGAATAAATCCAAATAAAATGGCTAATCCTGTTATGGCAACTATTCCGAATAATACCATAAATACAATCTCTATCGGAGATCTTTTTCTGAGTTTGTGGTTAAAAAAGTTTTTCATTGTGTGTGTATTTTAAAAGTTAATGTTGTTTTCTAATTTTTTATATAATTGTGATATTGCTCTGTGTCTTTGCGACATTAGTGTTCCTATTGGTATTCCAGTTTCATTTGAGATTTCTTTGTAAGTATATCCTTCAAAGTCCACAGCGATTAATATTTGTTTGTAGGCAGGTTTTAATTCGTTAATTGATTGTTTCAAGCTCTCTTTTATCTCTTCTGAGTAGTTATTGTCTGCTGGTCCATATATCTCTTCGAGCATGCCTTGTAACCTGAGTTCGCTCTCATTTTCTATGGATTCAGTTTTTTTTCTGCTTCTCATTATGTCGATAATCTTGTTCCGAATAGATCGGTATACAAAACCTGCTACATTGTTTATGGGTGCATATCTATCAGCACTTGAGAATAATTTTAAAGCTACATCTTGGATAATATCTTCTGCATCACGACTCACACTGTCCTTGATTCTGGAATTCACATACGTTTTTAACGATTGATATTCCTTACCAAAAAAATCCTGTAGTTTTTTATTATTTTCTGAGTCAGTGGTCATTTTCAAAGACTTGTTAAATGGTCTTCACTTATAAAGACGCAACTATTTAATTCTATTGCGTTTTATCGAAAATAATATTTTATTTCCTCAATTCTGTCCTATTTGAATAAACTTGAATTGGCCGAGAGGCTACCAATTACAAAGATATTGGAACTTTTCAACCCATCAGATTTATCTATTTTTTCTTTGATAACTCCTTGCTTGTTTACAAAATAGGAATGAAGAAAATAGAT
>JBMYYT010000164.1:0-5593 GCA_049609665.1 Flavobacteriales bacterium
ACAAATACTTCTTTTACCTGAGGATTTACAACTAAATCTACATACCGTTGTCTGTATCTCAACTCAGGATTGGTAAACGCATCGTGTACTTTTCCTTCGCTATCCGTTTTAGGCATAGGAAGAGGTTTTAACGACTTGCTTAGCAAAGTCATTTTCTCCACATTAATCGATTTCTCTCCTACTTGTGTAGTGAACAATGTTCCTTCAATCCCTATGAAATCACCAATATCAAGCATTTTTTTATACACATCATTGTACAAAGATTTGTCCTCATCTGGGCACATCACATCTCTGTTGAAATAAGCTTGAACTCTCCCCGCAGAATCTTGAATAGAAGAAAAAGAGGCTTTCCCCATGATGTTTTTGGTCATGAGTCTTCCAGCAATTACGACCCGTTTTCCTTCTTCGTAGTTTTCTTGTACTTCTTTGGATAAAGTATCCACTGGAAAAAGTGCTGCAGGATAAGGTTCAATTCCTTTTTCTCTGATTTTGTTCAGAGTTTCTCTTCTAATGATTTCTTGTTCAGATAATTCTAAGCTCATTTTTTGGATGATTTTGCTTGTTTTTATTAGGGTGCAAATATACGGTTTTTAGATTTGTAATTGACTACAGTAAAGCGTTAGTTTTATTTCGATTTCATTGTTAATCTTTTGAAGAAAAAAAATATTGAATAGAAATTGAAAAAAGCAGTGAAAAGTCAATTGGAAATATGTGTCTATTAAGTCACCCTTCGAGACATTTTATCCCAAAAAAAGGGATAAAACCCTCAGGGTTCAGGTTATTTGTTTTTTGTTTGGGTTTCAACAAAACTGAGGGCTGAGTTCGACCGAAAGGGAGAGAATCAGCGAAGCGAAGCCCAATTTCGGGCAATGTGTTTTACTGCTTAATTTCTTTAATGTTATACTTCTAAAAATAGTTTTAAGATCAGTCCCCTTCATTATTGCAATCCGAACCCTGAGGGTTTCAAACTTGTTTGAAATGTCTCGAAGGGTGACTTTATAAAAGCTGAGTAAATAATATAAGATTTTAAGTAAGTTTGTAGCATCAAAAAAGAAATAGAATGAAAGTATCCCTAATAGTAGCCAAAGCAGAGAACGAAGCAATTGGCAAAGACAATGATTTGATATGGCATTTGAGAGATGATATGCGTTATTTTTCGAGTACTACCAAAGGACATCATGTGATTATGGGAAGGAGAAACTACGATTCTATTCCAGATAAATACCGTCCGCTGCCAGATAGAACTAATATAATCGTTACCAGAAATCCAGAGTTTAAAGCTGACAATTGTGTGGTGGTTAACTCAATAGAGGAAGGGTTAAAAATTGCCAAAGAAAATGGCGATGAGGAAGCTTTTGTGATTGGAGGAGGGCAGATTTATAAAAGTTCATTGGATGAAGATATGTTGGATAAGTTATACATAACCTATGTGCATCATTCATTTGAAGCGGATGTGTTTTTTCCAGAATACGATAAATCTAATTGGAAGAAGACCTCTGAAATTTTTCATCCCAAGGACGAAAAGCATGAATTTGCTTTTTCTTTCGTTACCTATGAAAAGAAATAAATGAAATATTGTTGGTTAATAGTGTTGTTTCTCTCCTTGAATTCCTTTGGGCAAAAGGATAGAAAAAACTACGATACCAATTATCTCAAAGAATTTTCACATAATTTTTACCCTTATACTTTCACCAATGTAAAAAATCATAATATTTATTTGAGTAATTTTTATGAAGAAGATGCTTGGGTGAATTATGCACCAAATTCTCCCTTGTATTTGGGATTTGGATTTGATTATAAATGGATGACTTTTAGTTATGCGTTTCCCATTCAAAGTAAAGAAGATAAAAAAGGAAGAAACTTTAATATATTTTACGGAATGAGTCGAAGAAAATTTCGATTTTCTCTTATGTATCAGCAGTATCAGGGATTTTTTCGAGATGATCCAACTCTGCCTGGCGATTGGTTTGATCACAATGACAACCTTCCTTTTAGGGCAGATATCAAAGATTATATTTTGCATGGGTCGTTTTTCTATATTTTTAATAATAAAAGAGTTTCCTACCGTTCTTCATTTTTATACTTGGAAAAACAACTCAAAAGCGCAGGTTCGTTTACTTTAGGTACCGATGTTTTTATATCAGGAATTACTGCAGACTCTTCGTTAATTCCTTCTGCTTTAGATTCAAACTTTGATGATGGAGTTAAAAGTCAGAAGGTATTAGATATAAATGCTGGATTAAAATTTGGATACATGTACACTTGGGTTTTTCACAAGAACTGGCATTTATCGGGTCATTTATCTCCAACAGTTTATTTCAATAAGGACAGATTGTTTCAAGATTTTGGGGAGATAGATTCAATATCAAATTTTACAAAATCAATTTTTCTTGGGTTCAGTTATCGGTTTGTTCTTGGTTATGACAATGATACTTATTTTGGAGGTTTAATTTTGAATGGAACCAATACCAAACAAGATTTTTCTAAAAGTTCTTTTAGTTCGGATTATTCTGTGGTAGAATTATATTTTGGTAAACGAATGAACCTTCATTTAAGAAGAAAAGAAAAAAGAAAAACCTTTGACTGACCTAATCTTAAATACAAAAAAGAGACAGTTTTTAATCCTTGAGATTCTGGCAATTATTTTCGGATTGCTTTATACCATTTTGTATATAAAAGAAGTAAAGTTTTGTTTTGTTTTTGCAGTTTTAGGCGCTGGAATTTATATGTATCTGTGTGTCAAAAAGAAAATTTTTGCTGAAGCATTTCTTCAGTTTTTTTATATTCCAATGGCGGTTTACGGTTGGCTTCATTGGGGAGAATATGATGAAAACTCTTATGAATTATCTACTCATGGTTACATCCTTCTTGGAACAATTTTAGTAATGGTTTTAGTAGGTTTTTATCTAAAGGAAAAAACAAGTTCAAAATCTCCATTTTTAGATTCTTTTACTACGATTTTTAGTTTATCGGCTACTTGGCTCATGGTCAATTTTATTCATGAAATGTGGTTATACTTTATCGCAATAAACTTTGTATCCATGTTTTTGTACTTCAGCAGAGGAATGAAATATAGTGTTATTCTTTATGGGTTTTATACTTATATTTCTATTGTAATGTGGTTTGGGTGGGAGTTGTTTTTTTAGGTTTGTCACTTCTCGATACATTTTCGATGAAAAATCGAAAACACTCGAAATGACAGGCTCAACATTTATTAACAATTGGTAGTTGTCAGTTCTGTAAAGGTTAACTAATTCGAGTGTTTTAAATGAACGATAGTGAATTTAAAATGTATCGAGAACAAATCCCTATTCCTTATTTTTTGAATCCAACCAGATTGTTACTGGACCATCATTAACAAGCGAGACTTTCATATCCGCTCCAAAAACTCCCGTTTTAACCTTAGTTATAATTTGAGTTTGTAGCGTTTTTATAAATTGCTCATACAAAGGAATGGAAATGTCTGGCTTGGCAGATTTAATAAATGAAGGACGATTTCCTTTTTTAGTTGAGGCGAATAAAGTGAACTGACTGACTACTAAAATTTCTCCTTCAATGTCTAAAACTGAAAGATTCATTTTGCCTTCTTCATCTCCAAAAATTCGCATATTAACGGTTTTCTTAACCAGCCAATCGATGTCTTCCTGAGAGTCGTTTTCTTCAATTCCAAGTAGAATTAATAATCCATTCTCAATTTGAGAATAAACTTGATGGTCTATGGTAACGGATGCTTCTGAAACTCTTTGTAGAATTACTCTCATAATTCTTTGTTATTTAGGTATATATAAGCTTTCTCGAAAACCACTTTTGTCATCTTCATGATATAGACTTAAATAGTTCTCATAGCGAGATGTTGAAATTTCTCCATTTTCAAGGGCTTGTTTTATAGCACATTTAGGTTCGTTTACATGCACGCAATTATTGAATTTGCATTCATTCATTAATGCTCTCATTTCAGGGAAATAATGATGAATCTCTTCTTTTTCAATGTCCACAATTCCAAGACCTTTAATTCCTGGAGTATCAATAATATGACCTCCAAAACTGAGTTCATGCATTTCGGCAAAAGTAGTAGTGTGCCTACCTTGATTGTGAGAATCAGAAATATCGCTGGTTTTTATATCCAACTTGTTGTCAATTAAATTAATGAGTGTAGACTTTCCTACTCCAGAATTTCCTGAAAAAACGGATGTTTTATCTTTCATTTCCTTTTTGACTTCTTCAATTCCTATGTTTTTTTCTGCTGAGGTTTGATAACAATTAAAACCAATGTTAGAGTAAATCTCGATCAATTGATTCATTTCCTCAATTTCATTTTCTTGGTATAAATCAATTTTATTAAAAATAAGACTTACAGGAATATTGTACGCTTCAGCAGAAACCAAAAACCTATCAATAAAATTGGAGTAAGTTTTGGGATGATTGATGGTAATGACCAAAAAAGCCATGTCAATATTCGAAGCTATGATATGGGCTCTCTTAGAGAGATTTACCGATTTTCGAATAATGTAATTCTTTCTCTGTTCTATCTCTACAATGATTCCACTTCCTTCTTCTTGAATCTCTATTTTTACAGTGTCACCAACAGTTACTGGGCTTGTAGTTTTGATTTCTTTTAATCTGAACTTTCCTTTAATCCTGCAATTCACAATCTCGTTGTCTTCGGTTTTTACCGAATACCAACTTCCTGTAGATTTTATGACAAGTCCTTTTTTCAATGAGTAGAATTTAGATTTGTCAAATATAAAGGAATTGTACTCAAATTAAAATTAAAGTAACCAAGCGTTTGCGAGCTATTTTTACTATTTTTATTAATTGAAAAAAATTGATTCCAACTATGTCTATTGAAATAAAAAATGTAACCAAAGAATACGGGCTCCAGAAAGCATTAAATAATGTTTCTTTTACGGTTAATCAGGGAGAGATTTTGGGCTTTTTAGGGCCAAATGGTGCTGGTAAATCTACTTTGATGAAAATCGTTACATGTTTTATTCCTCCAACGGAAGGAACAGTGATAGTTGATGGTTATGATGTGCGTGAGGATTCTTTAGAAATAAGAAAAAGAGTTGGGTATTTGCCAGAGCATAATCCATTGTATTTGGATATGTATGTAAAAGAGTATTTAACTTTTATTGCAGGAGTTCACAAGCTGTCCAAGAAAAAAGAAAAGGTGAGTAATGTAGTGGAATTGGTAGGTTTGGGACTTGAGCAAAATAAAAAAATAGGTCAGCTTTCTAAAGGGTATAAACAAAGGGTTGGATTGGCTCAAGCATTGATTCACGATCCAAAAGTTCTTATTTTGGATGAGCCAACAAGTGGGTTGGATCCAAATCAATTAGCAGATATCAGGGAGGTGATTAAAAAAATTGGAAAAGAAAAAACAGTCATGTTTTCGAGCCACATCATGCAAGAAATTGAAGCGATTTGTGATAGAATTGTAATTATAAACAGAGGGAATTTAGTGGTAGATAAAGATGCAATTCAAATGATGAATACTTCTGCAAATAGACAAATAGTAAGAGTGGAATTTGACAAAGTAGTTTCAAAAACTATGATTAAGTCTATTCCTTCTGTGGATAAAGTAAAACAAATT
>JBMYYT010000165.1:0-5574 GCA_049609665.1 Flavobacteriales bacterium
CTTTTCGATTCTTTTTCCCGTTCCAAACCATATTAATCCATGGTCTGAACTGGTTTTAATTTGAGTCAAAAGTTGATGATCCGCTGACAATAAATTAGTCCCGTTTAACACGTCTTGAAATACTTTTGAAATAAATTTTTTATTAAGATTTATCCCCGTTGAAATCACTGCTTTCGATTTATTTGAGTCGTAGGCAAAAAATGATTTTTCATTCAACGAACTGAAAATAAATCCAGTAGAATCTGTTTTTCTGTAGTTAGCTTTTCCTGTTAAGCTATCCACATAACTTTGAAACAAGTCTTTATCTTGAATTTCAAAAGAGGTGAAAAAACCTACCGAATTCTCATTGGAACAGGTAAATCCAATAACATAGTTTGGAATTTTCAATCCCGACTTTTGAAACTCTACCAAAAAAGGATTATCCAAATCACCTCGAGAATCGAAAAGATAATTACTCAACAACGTATTTCTGATATTTACATAATCCAAACTAATTAAAGCTTCAGCATAGGTCGGGATAGGATTATTAACACTTGCTTTTCGATTAAATAATTTGAATCCTATGAAAACAATACCTGCTAAAATTAAAACAGATAGTCCAATTCGTTTTATGGATTTTGTTTTCAATTGGATTTAAAATTTACCAAATTCAATCACACGATTGATATAATTGAATAAATACAATGCTCCGTTATTCTCTGAGTTAGGAGTGTGAATAAAACCTTCTGAAACTAAGTTTCCGTTTTTACTTTGTCCAGTTAAAACTATGTCTTTGCATTCATACTCCTTCAACAATTGAAATGCTTCTCTTTCGCTTCTTCTTCTGAAATTTGCATCGGGAATTTTCG
The DNA here is from genome assembly GCA_049609665.1 of Flavobacteriales bacterium. Taxonomy (GTDB): domain Bacteria; phylum Bacteroidota; class Bacteroidia; order Flavobacteriales_D; family CAJJDF01; genus CAJJDF01. The sequence continues at coordinate 849 of JBMYYT010000165.1, forward strand.
CCATTAATTTATCGTGATTATAATAAATTACTTGCGAATTTCCTTTTATAAGTTTACTGTGCTTTTTGGAAATTCCATTAAAATCTCCGCCTCTCATAATTGTTTTAATCTCTGATTCATCTGTTGTTAAAAAACAAATTCCATCTTTAATGGCAAAGAAAACATCCATAGGAAAATCAGATTTAGTGTTTTTAGTAGTAAAATAAACACCATTATTGGTAAGCACCTTATGCTTTATTCCTAATTTAAAAAACTTGGATAGCAGTTCTTTTTTTTCGGTTGTAAACATGAGTAAAAAATCAGGTAAAAACTCTTTTTTAGTTTTTTCTACTCGAGTTCTTTTAAAATTCTCATCATATTCATACGTTTTGTAAGTCACGGTTTTTTCACTTAAATCTTTAAGAACAAACATAGTGTTTCCAGTTGCTATTTTACCAATGGCTTCCTCATCCATGAAAACCTCCATAAAATCAGTCAACACCTCCATTTCTTCTTTTGATTCTCTCATAAATCCTGTCAATGCTTGAGAATACATTTTTGGAAATTGCTTTATCAAACCTGCAGAACTAAAAGAAGTTGAGATGTACCCGATAAAATTATCGCCATTCACATACTTCAAAAACCTACTGTCTTGTGATGTTTTGTAAATGTCATTAAAAACTTTCTTTGCTTCTTGGCCGTTTTCAGTTCGTTGCTTGTATCTCACTCCATCTTTTTCGAAATAAAGATTCATTACCGAAATATCTCCTGATAAGTAATTCAAAGAATTGTTGAACATCAAATAAGGATATGCAAACATAGATCTTCTTCTATATCTGTATGGATAATCGTACAATCCATTCATCATCATTTGCATACCGTTACTCATGCTTCCGGTTTTAACCCACAAAAATCCATCTGCTTTTTTGTCTTGATTCTTGCTGTAGCTGTTGTAGGATGCCACTGAATTTAATTGAGGCTTATCTGCAAACACACTTCTTACTCTATTCTCAAACAACGAATTAACATAAATATTTCTTTTCTTTTCGCGAATTTCTCTTGCTCGGTTTCTTAATTTGTTTCTTATCTCACTTCTGTAGTTTCTTATCTCTGCTTTTTCTGCGTAATTGTTGTTCTGCCTGTAATTATTCCTACTGTATGAAGAGGTAGATCTTTCTGGTGCTTCTTCCACAACTTCCATCACTGGCTCATCATAAATTTCAATTTTTTCAGGAGCTGGAGGCGGTGGTGGAGGAACTGCAACATCATCTACTTCAATAACCTCAACCTCATCTTCGATGATTTCAATTTCGTCAGCTTCCATTCTATTCTCCTCGTCTTCGATTGCCTCTTGCATAGACTCAAGAAATTTCTCACTTAACATCTTTTTGTTTCCTAAAATCTCATCAACCCGATCCGACTTTTCTTTAATAGATAATGTTTTTGCCGTGTCTTCCCTTAACACTCTACTAATAGCTTGATTTTCTTCGTAATAATTGTATCCATCGTTATAGCTATTATACCGATACTTGTATTTATTTCCATAATAATTCCCACTTACAAATACTGCATAGTTCTGATTCCAAGCTATCATTTCTCTCCCTTTATACTTTGATACAGACTTAAATTTATCTGATTCAACCACTTTTATTCCCGTTATTTTGGAAACTAAAGTTTCAAATTTCGCAAGGTCTTTTATCGGAACAAAAGCCAATACAAACATCATATTAGTGTCTGACTCCGATGCAAAACAAAAATTTGATTTGAAATCAATCCCCATGTCCGATAACTGATTAACCTCAGCTTTTCGAACCTCTTGTTTAAATTCACGAAACAACAGAGATTGGTTTATCTTGTCTTCCGAGACTTTGTTTAACACGTTTTTACCGTTTATAGTAAATACCATTGTAGCGGTATTTTTGACTTTGGAAGGGAAATTCTGTCCAATACTTTGGAAAGAAAAACCAAAGCAAGCGATCAAGATTGTTATTTGTTTAATGAAATTCATAAAAGTTTGATTTTGAGTAAGTCAAAGTTCGGAAATTAATCGGGGAAAACCGACAAATACACTGAAAAAGAAATATATAAGAATCTTACTTCTTACTGCCTTTAACACAAAAGAAATAATCTAAACATTGTACTTTAGATTCCTGCCTTCGCAGGAATGACAATTATAAACAATCAGCTCTTCTCTGTCATTCCTTTGAAGAAAGGAATCTATGAAACGAGAATATTAAAAAATTCTTATTCTCAATACATCCCGCTGAAAAAGAGGGACACTCGAATTGGCAGAATTTTTTTAAAAGCACAATGTGTTTTAACTATTTCAACTTAACTGTGTTCTTAATAGAAGATTTTTTATTGATTACATCCACTATTTTCACTTTAAGCATAGTCGCTTTTTTATTGGGCGAAGTCTTTGTTTTTGAATTTGAAACCGATTTTACTTCTTTCTTAAATCGATAAATCGCTATATAATTAGCATCTTTCACCACCTTTTTATCTTCTGCTTTTAACTTGCTGAATTCAGCCTTCAAACTGTTATTGAAATTACGTTGAAAGGTTTTGGTTTGTCTGTTATAGCTATATTGATTGTCATGGTTTGAGTTATTTACTTTCTTTGACAATCGTATGTTTTTAACCACTTTATTCAAAGTTTCTACGGAGTCAAACTTGCAGCTAAATGAAAAGATGAAATTTTCGAAATCAATGGATTTCTTAACTCCAGTTATTCCTTTGGTATTTTTTGCTAAAGCGCAAATTTTATCAATTTCATCCTTTACTTCTTTTTGCGAAGGCACTTTGTATCCATTCACTTTTTCCATCAACATGATGGATTTTAGCTTGGTTTTACTTTGGCTTAAGTTGGCTGTAAATTCAAACTCTCCTGATCCATTTTCGTTCAGTGTTACCTCTTCCAATATTTCGAAACAGCTCGTAAGAAAAAGGCAAGAAAAAATTAATGCTAAATATGTTCGGAAGTTTGTTTTCATGGTATCAAAGTGATTTTCAAAGTTAACAAAACACAAATCATGCCACTGAAAATTAACAGAATATTACTGGATTTACTTGGAAAATAGAGCGTTTTTTGGTAATATCAAATTCATCAAGCAACTCTTAAAATGAAATTAGAAACAGATAGTGATTTAAAAAGAGGAATAGCCTTAGGCTTATTCCTCTTTTTGGCTGTGTGCTCTTTTTCACAAACTTATTTCTCTAAACTTTTGCCTGGGTGGGAAAATTCTTATTTTATAGAAACTGATAGTTCCTACATTTCCATTGGAATGAATAATTATTACCCCCCTTATCGTAATTTTATACAAATTAATGATCTTGATAAGGCTGACCTCTCCTATTCTTCTTACGATTTATTTATCGACACACAAACCCACACTCAGTTACATAGCTTAACCAGTTTTAATGCATTAAAACATAATAATCAAATCTACATTGGTGGCGATTATTTTACTGGCGTTGGGAATGGAACTTTGTTCAAATTAAATAAAAAATCTGATTCAATTATTTACTTCAATTCAGATACTTCCTATTGGAATTCAAGATATTATGGTATAAAACCATATAAGAAAGATAAGTTTATAATCATTGGAGATTATGATCAACCTAATTATAAGAGTAATACTTTCTTAAAAGTAACTGACACTAACGGTAATTTGCTTTGGACTAAATCCTATACCATTCCATCGAAGAATATTCATCTGCACCCAACAGATATCGTGTCAACTTCTGACGGTGGTTTTTTACTTTTGTGTCAAGAAGAAGAGCCCATGTTTCAGCAAATAGGTAGAACTATCAAGTTGTTTCGTCCTCTCTTAATCAAAACCGATAGCCTCGGTAACGAACAATGGAGAAAAAATTTAGGGGACTATCGGTATAATAATTTTGCCTCCAATATTATTAAAGGAGAAACAGACACAACCTATTTTGTAAGTTGGACTGATTTAGATTCTTTACTCTATAATTTTGGACATTCTCCTGATAAATGGCATACCAGAGCAAATTATGATGCAACCGTATGGTTATCAAAAATAGGAGAAAGTGGTAGTATTCTCTGGACTAAAAATTCTTTTCCTATTTATCAACAAAACAAATCCTTGAAAAAAACTGAAATAAAAACTCCCTTTTTTGTAAAACAAATGAGAAAAACAAATGACAATCATATTGCAATAGGAGGTATTTCAAATTATTATTGTAACCTCGCGAAATATTCAATGGATGGAGAGTTAGTTTGGTATCGTGATAAAATAAATTTTCAAGATACATTGGAGTTTAGAGATGCGAACACTCAATTAAAAACATTTTCTCAAACCAAAGACCAAGGGTTTATTTTTGGAGGAGTGTATGAACTAGAAATTTCTCCATTTACAAGACATGCCTACATCATGAAACTTGATCAATATGGGTGTGTGGAGCCAGGGTGTCATCTGCAAGACCAATGGTACTTAGATAGTGTTGCAAATACTCGAAACAAATCCAACAAAGGGAGTTCGATACTGCTCTATCCCAATCCTACTCACGGAGAAATAACTATAAAACTTCCTGCAAGTTTTTCTTTGGAAAGTCCTGTTGCAGTATCTATTATCAGTACAAAAGGAAACTTGGTCAGTAGTTTTGAGCTAAACGATTTCACTACAACTTATACCACCACTCATTTATCCAAAGGATTGTATATTTTTAAATTTACAAGTGAGGAATTGGGTAGTGAAACTATTAAGGTTGTGGTGGATTA
>JBMYYT010000166.1:0-5473 GCA_049609665.1 Flavobacteriales bacterium
GCTTTGTGAGTTAATCCTGGCTCACGGAAATGTACTTGATCATCAATAGCTCCCGGAAAAACATAGTTTCCTTTAGCATCAATAACCTCAGCCGAAGGATGAGAAATTGAGTTGTCAATTTTTTCAATTTTCTCATTTACGATAAGAATATCCTTTTCTTGAATTTTTCCCTCGTTTACTAATTTTCCGTTTTTTATTAAGAGTGTTGACATTTGCTATTATTATAATTCACGTAAAAATAACAATACCAAAGGTCATTAAGAAATGAACTCCTATGTTATTCTTTTTTGAACAAGAATTCTCCTCCACCTTGCTTCAAAGTCATTGTTTTTTTATTCGGATTAAATTCAAAAACTGCCTTGGCTTGAATAAAATTAAATTTATGATTCCCTTTACTTTCTAAAGCAACCATCTGCTGCCCATCAGGAAAAGCCATTAAGGTACTTCCTTTTTTTGAAATAGTAATCTTAAAAGGCAATGCTTCACTTGAATATTTACCCAAGTATTTATCGAGCTCTTCTGACTTTAATTCAACTGTTTCAAAATTTGGAAACTTGAATTTATTATCGTTAAAATAACTACTCAACATGCAGAGTGCAATCTCGTTATTGTCGTAACTATTTCCGTTAGAACAAATAGCTATACTCATTTTATTATTTGGAAAATAGGCTGCCATTGAACTAAAACCATCAATTCCCCCTGTATGTCCAAACCCTTCGTTTTTAAAATAAGGAGTTGAAAATATACCATGTCCATATCCGTCTTTGATGGTAAGCATAATGTCCAAATATTCTTTAGAAATCAATTTTTCATCAAACAAACAAGTATAAAACTTAGTTAAGTCACTCGGAGTTGAAACGATGGATCCTGCTCCCAATGGAATTGACATATCTGTTTCATTTTCTTTTTTCCATTCCTTTCCATAATTACTGTAAGAAAATGCCTCGTCTTCCTCAGATTTTACAGGTTTACCGAAGTAAGTATATTCCAAGTTTATTTTTTCAACAATTTTCTCTTCTAATATCTCTTTAAAGTTCTTTTTATAAACTTCCTCCAAAATAAAACTTAGCAATACATAATTCGAATTACTATACTCTGCTTTGCTATTTGGCTTAAAAACTGACTCATAACCAGAAATTATTTCTATTAAATCTTTTTTAGTTTTTGGAGTTGTACTCCATTCCGAATAATCTTTAGCATTAGTGAAATTGTAGATTCCACTTCTATGATTAAGTAGGTTTTTTACTGTTATATTTTTACCGTTTTTAATTTCTGGGAAAAATTTGTTAATTGGCAAGGATAACTCAAGTTTACCTTCCTCAACTGCTTTCAACACCAATGTTGCAGTAAATGTTTTTGAAATAGAACCTATTCTATACTTAGTTTTTTTATTCGCTTTAAGTTTTTCTTCTCTATTCAGAAAACCAATAGTTTTCGTATAAATAACTTTTCCGTTTTCTAATAAAGCAACACTTCCCATCCATTTATTCTTTTTGTCAAGCAGTGATAATAGGCTGTCTATTTTTTCTCTATCAAACTCTCCTTTTTTCTTCGGATGAACCTTATTCTCAACTAAATCAGCAGGTTGACTTGTAAAGTTTGAAAATGAAACAGCAAGAATTATTGCTGCCATAAATAGTATTATTAAATTTTTCATTGTTTATTTTTTATTGGAAAACCACGATTACTTCAAGCTTACCTAAATTAACAAAATTATTATAGTGATTTGATAAAATAACAGTTACTTAGCCTTTCTAATCTTTTTAAACCTCAACTTGAGAACACCAAAAACTGCTTCCTTAATTATAGATACGTCCATTTTTGAGGTTCCAAACTCTCTGTCTTTAAATGTGATAGGAACTTCTTTAGGTTTAAAACCAAGACGAATTGCTGTGTATTTCATTTCAATTTGAAATGCATACCCAATGAATTTTACACCATCCAAATCCATTGTTTCCAAAACTTTTCTACTATAGCACATGAATCCTGCAGTAGTATCTTTAACCGTAATCCACAATATCATTCGAGAATATAATGAAGCGGCTTGAGAGAGAAACAATCTCTTCTTATCCCAATTACTTACTCCTCCCCCTTTTACATAGCGAGATCCTATACTAAAATCGTATCCATCTTTGGCACAAGCTGCATACAATTCGGGTAATTTATCTACCGGGTGTGAAAAATCGGCATCCATTTCAAAGATGTACTCATATCCTTTTTCTAATCCCCATTTGAATCCATGAATGTAAGCAGTTCCCAATCCCAATTTGCCTTTACGTTCTTGTATATGAAGCGATTGAGGAAATTCAGATTGTAGCTTTTTTACAATATCGGCAGTTCCATCTGGAGAACCATCATCCACAATAAGTATATGAAAAGACATAGAGAGCGAATGAACCTTTCGGATCATATTCTCAATGTTTTCCTTTTCATTGTAGGTGGGTATTATTACAAGACTATCTGACATAAGCGTTAAAGCAACTCAAAGATAAAATTTTGTGTTTGTTTTAAAAAGGATTTCTTTTCTATTTAACATTATTTACAAATACTCCACTGGAATATTACATACAGGTATGGGAATCATCTTGTGTTGGTTCGCTCTATTTAATCGTCTGAAGATTTTTAAAACTTCTGTTTGTCTTTGGTTCAAATCATCTTCATTTCCTGAAAACTCCATTGCCCACTCCAACTCGGGATAACTTGCTCCTATCTGATCTTCATCAGTCCTATCATCTCCCCAAAGTCCATCTGTAGGTTTGGCTTGTTGAATTTCTTCAATAATATTCAATTCAGCCGCAATTTCAAATACCTGAGTTTTCATTAAATCTGCTATCGGACTCAAATCTACTCCACCATCTCCATATTTGGTGAAAAAACCTACTCCAAAATCCTCAACTTTATTTCCTGTTCCAGCTACCAAATATTTATGATGACCTGCAAAAGCATATAAGGTAGTCATTCTTAGTCTTGCTCTAACATTTGCCATTGTTAATTGATCCTGAATTTCTTTTGGAAAATCAGCACTGGTTTGGTCAAAGGTTTGTGTTAAATCTAATACTTCTGAAGTTACTCCTTCAAAATTTTCTTTTAACCAAGCTATGTGATTATTACTCCTCTCAAACTGATTAGGTACTTGATGAATAGGCAAATTAAGACAAATAAGTTTCTTTCCTGTCATTGCACACAACGCTGAGGTTACCGCAGAATCAATTCCCCCTGAGATTCCTAATACAAACCCCTCCATTCCGGCTTTGGTAGCATAATCATCCAACCAATTTACTATATGATTGATTACTTTTTTTGTTTCCATACTTGAATATTATTAAGGCATAAAAAAACACCTATGTAAAAATAGGTGTTTTATTGATTTAAAGAAAAAATTGTTTTTAAAATAGAACTCCTACAGTAAGTTGAAGACCGTGAGCACTAAATTTTTGAGAAACTTGTTTAGCATCATCATTTATTAAAAATCTTGAATCTCCTTTTACTACGTTGGTAAAACCTAAGTTATAATGGAATCCTCCAAACAATGAAGTACCCTCAGATATTTTATATTCTGTCCCTAATCCAACTCTCAGCTGAACTCTTATAGGCTGCATATCTCTATCATAATTCACATCTGATAAATTATTATAATTGGCAGCATCCGATGCTGTAGCCCTTGGATCTTCTAAAGTTGCTTCATCTTCGATTTTTGTTCCTGTTCTGAAAGCTAAATTCAATCCAAACTCACCAAAATAAGTCATATAACCAATCTCCGCTGTTTTCATTTTAATTCCAAAAGGAAGCGTTACATAAGTACTTTTGTAAGTTCTATTTGAAAGTTTCATTGAATAAGCACTTGTATCCTCTGGAAGATAATCTCCTCCATTTTCAACAGTTTCCACAAGTTCAAAGTCTTTTTTCATGAAATAATATGCAGGAACTGTAAATCCAACTTTTCCTTTTTCGTGATTCAACTCTAATCCTCCGTAAAAACTAAAATTATCACTTAAAGCATATTCACCAGTTAATCCCCAATTGAATCCTAATGTTGTTCCTCCATTGCTAAATTTCTTGACATCATCTGGCTTTAACCAATTGATTGATGGTGCAGCTTTAAGCCCAAATCTGAATTTACTTTGAGAGATTGCACATTGTGTAATTAAGAAAACACCTAATACTAAAGCTATTTTTTTCATTTCTGTTTTTTTAAATTTTTGTAAAAATACGCATTATAATCATAATCACAATTTTGAATAACGAGGAGTTAACATTTTAAAATTTGAAGTAGACGAATAACCTTCCAAAATTTTTACTATCCTTATCTATTCTATGGTATTTCTTCTTAATATGTTTTTGTTCCAAAAATCGGATTACTTTTTTCTTTAATTGTCCTGATCCTTTACCTGGAATAATTTCAACTGTTTTTATTTTTTTTTCGATGGCTGCATCAATAATATTATTAAGCTCTTTATCAATTAAATGCCCTTTGTTGTAGATGTCATGTAAATCGAGTTTTAGTTTAGCCATGGAATAGAAAAATAGTAACACAATAATTGTAGCTAAATTTAAGTATATTAGTTACCATATTATGAAAAAAACCATCAAAACAATTATTGTTGTAGGTATATTGACATCCCTATTATCATGTGCAACCCAGAAATCAATTGTTAATGGAGTATGTAATAATCTGGAAGAGGCATTGAAAAACCCAATGGAGGTAACACATCTAAAATTGATAAGAAAAAAATATAAAAAATTTCCAATTGAGATTTTTAAATTAAAAAACCTGGAAATACTGGATTTAAGTAAAAACAAAATTGATTCAATCCCTCCTGGGATTTCTGAATTAAAACAACTTGAAGAACTCTATATGAAATCCAATCGAATGGAAAAATTTCCAAAAAGTATTTGTTCTCTTGTCCATTTAAAAGTTGTAAGTTTTTTTGACAATCAAATTTCTGATATTCCTGACGAAATTAAAGGATTACCAAACTTAGAAAAGTTAGATTTATATAGAAATAGTATTGAAGAGATTTCATCTGAAATTAGCACATTAAAAAAACTTAAACGATTAGACTTAAGAATGATAGAAATTTCTGACGAGGAACAGGAAAGAATCAAGTCTTTAGTTCCAAATGCAAGAGTCTTACTTACAGAATCTTGTAATTGTTCTACTTATTATTAAGTTAACTCATTGTTTATCTTACATATACAGACAATCTATTCGCAAAAATCTATTTAAATGAACAATCTAAAATATAGAATTGAAAATAAATATGAATTTTCACCACCTATTTCTTGGATTCGAGTTAAAAATCCTTCAGGTTATTACGAAGCCGCAGTTGGTCTTGAAAAAATAAGTAATAAAGAATATGAATACAAAATTTCAGGCTACTTCGCTCCAATTCTAGATGGAACCTACTTATTAATAAGAAAAGATATTGCTGAAGTTATTTTAAAACATGTTCCTGAACAAGTTGAATTGAAA
>JBMYYT010000167.1:0-5401 GCA_049609665.1 Flavobacteriales bacterium
GCAGCTATCGCCACTCCAATTCCAATCAAATTAACTCTATTTATTTTTTCATTATACACAAAGTAACCGATCACAACTGCTAAAGTTAAGCTTCCAATATGAAGAACAGGCAGAATAGAACTTGAGTTGGAATTTTGATTTAAAGCTTGGATAAAAAAGAAAACTCCTAAAGTGTTTGGAATGGATAAAATCAATCCTGCAATCAAATTTTTTAATTCAATTTTTTTCCATTGAATCAATAAAATTAAAATTCCAAAGACCAATGAAATACCAAAAGAGGAAATAGTAAAATAACTTACTTCATCTGAATTCTGAAAATGAGTTTTTTGAGTCCAGTTTATTAGGCTTTCAAGAATCCCAGTGAAAAGAAAAATAAGAAGAGGAAACACGAATTTCATTCTATTATTTTCTTCCTGATTATTACTTCTGGTAATTAAATAAATAGAACCAAGCGCTAATAGGATACCAATCCATTTTAAATAAGTAAGCGATTCATTCAGATAAATTACTGTAAAAAGAACGGGGATGATAAGACTTATCTTATTGGAGAAAGTAGCGATAGAAATCCCATTAATTATGGCAGCTTTGGCTATCAAATAAAAATTTAATAAAAACAAAAAACCCACCAAAATTGAAGAATAAAACCAAGGTTGGGATTTGATTTCCGTTAATTGATTGGGGGTAATAAACAAAAAAAGCCCAATAATAACTGCACCCAAATAATTGAAAATTATCGCTTGTAATGAATTGACTTCTCTTTTCTCAAACTCTTTGAATAATGCCACCGAAATTACTGGAAATACTATGGCCAAAATTAAAGAAAGGCTCATATATTATCGTTTTTGAAAATTGATAATTTGTCCTCTCCCACTAACAATTCTTTATATTGGGTATTATTAAATTTTGGAGCTTCTACTCCACTTCCAAAGCTTTTATTTCCTTCAAATACAAACGCCTCATCCCATAAATTCGAATTGATAAAACTTTGCAGAGTCTTAGTTCCTCCTTCCACAATAAGGGATTGAATTCCTTTTTGATAAAGAACTTCACAAAGCTGAGAGGGAAGATTTTTATCAAAATTTACAATAACTCCTTCGTTAGAATTTGAAATGAAATTTTCCTTTTCGTTTATGATTAATGTCTCTGATTCATTGTCAAAAACTTTATATTTTTCCTTTTGATTCCAAAGCTTTAATTCCCTATCAATAACAACTCGAATCGGATTTTTTCCCGAAACTTCTCTTACTGTCAAACTTGGGTCATCCATGATTACCGTATTAGTTCCAACCAAAATTGCCATTTCGTTTGCTCTTAATTGGTGAACGAACTGCTTTGTTTTAGAGCCTGTAATCCATCTTTCTTGCTCGTGCTTAATACTTTCAGGTGCAATAAATTCATCTTTAGTTTGTGCCCATTTTAAAACTATGTATGGACGTTTCTTTTCATGGAAAGTAAAAAATCGTTTGTTTAATTCTCTGCATTCCTTTTCCAAAACACCAGTCAAAACAGTAATTCCATTGTTTTTGAGTCTTTCAATTCCTTTACCAGCAACTTCAGAAAACGTATCCACACAGCCAATTACAACTGTTGGAATCTTGTTTTTGATAATTAAATCTGCACAAGGCGGAGTTTTTCCAAAATGCGAACAGGGTTCAAGACTTACATACAAAGTTGATTTTGAAATGTGGTCTTGGTTCTCCTTACTTACAGAATTAATACAATTAACTTCTCCGTGAGAACCGCCATAAGGGCTCGTAAAACCTTCGCCTATGATTTTATCTTTATATACAAGAACTGCACCCACTGAAGGATTGGGCATTGCACCCGGCAATCCTTTTGATGCCAACTCCAAACAACGAGTCATATAATATTCGTGAGAATTCATTGGTTAAAATTAACCAAAAAAAATTGCCTTAAAACAAAAACAGAACCTATTCCTAAAAATAGATTCTGCGTTTGTCGTAAAAAAGAAAAAAGAGATAGTTTTTCACTATTTCTACTCTAAAGACGCAACCCAAAAACAAAGGGTTGCTCTATTTTAAATAAAAAAGTAAAATAAATTTCAATTAATTCATAAACTACTGATTACAAGACATAAAAAAAGGATAATTTATTAAATAAATTATCCTTTTCAATTAAAATAAATTCAATTATTTACTTAATCTTGTTTTTAAAGCATCTAATTTAGCTTCAATCTTTGCAAGCTTTGCTTCTTTCTTAGCAATTTCTTCAGCAGTCATTGAACCATCAGCTTTAGCAGCTTCCAATTTCGCTTTTTCAGTAGCTAATCTATCTTGATTCTTAGCCAATTTCTCTTGAGCCTTAGCTTTTCTTTCTTTCAGAGCAACTTCTTTTTCCGCTTTCAATTTAGTGATTTCTGCTTTGTTCTCAGTCAATTTTGATTTATCAGCTTTAATCTCCTCTATTTTTTTTGCTCTTTCAGCTTTCATTTCAGCTTTTTTAGCTTCTCTTTCTGCTTTAAAAGCAGCCTTTTTATCAGCTCTAATTTTTTGCATTTCAGCTTTTAAAGAAGCAGTATCTTCTCCATACTTTGCTTTCAATTCCTCTTTTTTTGCTTTCATTTCTGCCTTTGCAGCAGCTCTTTTCTCTTTCATTTCAGCTCTATTCTCCTCTTTCATTTTCTTCATTCCCTCTTTCGCTTCAGCCTTCTTTTCTTTAAGCTCTTTTCTCATTTCTTTATTCTCCTTCCTCTTTTCTTTCAACTCTTGGTTGACTTCTTTTACCTTTCCCTTCATTTTTCCGCCCTTCGCTTCAACCTGGTTAACTTCTTGTTCAACCGATTTTACAGTTGGGATATCTTGTGAAACTCCATTTAAAGCAAATGCAAGAGCACATCCTAATATGATTAATTTTTTCATTGTTTTAATTTTTTTTATTGTTTATAAATCTTCAAATAAGTCTTCAATTTCAGATTCTGTTTCATCAATTGCATTGATTTCGTCATCCATTGCTGCAGTTTCTTCAATTGTTGTTTCAATCTCTGTAATTGTAGATTCTACTTCTGCTTCAGTTGGACCTGACTCACCGCATGATGTCATCATGATTGCTCCTAAAGCAATTACTGGTAAAATGATTTTTTTCATAATTTTCGTTTTTATTTATATAAGATTTAAATGTAACAAATAATTCCCGATTGAGACGCAGTATTATCCTATATGTATGTTAACTTCCTTATCTTTGTTAATAAATAATGAATTATGTCAAAAAAACAAGGTTCAAGTTGCTCATTTTGCGGCAGAAAGCGAGACGAAGTTAGTTTTCTTATTGCTGGCCTGGAAGGTCATATTTGTGAAAACTGTGTAGAACAAGCAAATGATATTATCTCTACGGATTTATCTTCAAAACAAGATTTAGACTTAGAAGAGAATTTCAAATTCCTTAAACCCAAAGAGATAAAAAAGTCTTTGGACGAATATGTTATTGGGCAAGAAGATGCTAAAAAAATCCTTTCGGTAGCAGTATACAACCATTACAAGAGATTATTAAATCCTGGAAGTGATTCTGAAGGAGTAGAATTAGAAAAGTCAAATATCCTATTAGTTGGAAGAACAGGAACGGGTAAAACTTTATTGGCAAAGACGATTGCCAAGATGCTTAATGTTCCGTTTACCATAGCTGACGCAACAGTGTTTACACAAGCAGGTTATGTGGGAGAAGATGTGGAAAGTCTGTTATCGAGATTATTGCAAGCTGCTGATTATGATGTTGAAGCTGCTCAAAAAGGAATTGTGTTTTTGGATGAAATAGATAAAATTGGACGCAAAGGAGATAGCCCTTCCATCACAAGAGATGTTACTTCTGAAGGAACTCAACAAGCCTTGTTAAAATTATTGGAAGGAACTGATGTAAGAGTTCCACCGCAAGGAGGAAGAAAACATCCTGACCAAAAAATGATTGAAGTGGATACCCGAAATATTTTATTTATTTCTGGTGGTGCTTTTGATGGGATTGAACGAATTATTGAACGAAGAATAAAAACTCAACCTCTTGGATTTGGTGCTGATAACCAAACTATTGAAGAAGATAACTTACTTCAACACATCAGCCCACAAGATGTCAAATCATTTGGATTAATCCCTGAATTGATTGGAAGATTCCCTATTCTGACTCATTTGAATCCTTTGGACAAATCAGCTTTGAAAAGAATCCTAACCGAACCTAAAAACTCTTTGGTAAAACAATACACCAAGTTATTTGAGTTGGATAATGTGCACTTATCGTTTGATAAAAAAGCACTGGAATTTATGGTAGATAAAGCTGTGGAATTCAAATTAGGTGCTCGTGGATTGCGTTCTATTTGTGAAGCTATTTTAACGGATGCCATGTTCGAAATCCCTTCTGATTCTTCTATCCAAAAACTTAAAGTAACTGAGGCTTACGCAAAAAGACAATTCGATAAATCGAAATTGAATAAACTGAAAGTGGCTTAATTGGAAAAGGAAAACCACATAGAAAAACTTTCCATAAAAAATTGGGCAGAAGAAGACCAACCCAGAGAAAAACTGATGGCAAAAGGCCGTCAAGTATTGTCTGATGCTGAGTTACTTGCAATATTAATCGGAAGCGGAAACCGAAGTGAATCGGCTATTGAATTGTGCAAAAGAATTTTGGGCACTTATGAAAACAACCTCAATGAATTGGCTAAACTATCGGTCAATGATTTAATGAAATTCAGAGGAATTGGCGAAGCAAAAGCTATTACCATCATTGCAGCTCTGGAACTGGGAAGAAGAAGAAAATCGGAAGAAGTGATTAAAAAAACCAAAATTTCTTCGAGCAAAGATTTATACGATTATATTCGTCCCTCTTTGGAGGATTTACCTCATGAGGAATTTTGGATAATACTCATGAGCAGAGCCAATAAAATTATCGGCAAACAACTTATTGGAAGAGGCGGAATTTCTGAAACCACAGCAGATATCAAACTTATTTTTAAGAAAACTATTGAGAGCTTAGCATCGGCAATTATTCTCTGTCACAATCATCCTTCTGGGAATTTAAAACCCAGCCAAAGTGATTTGAACTTGACGAAAAAGATCGTAAATGCTGCTTCCTTATTTGATATTCAAGTGCTTGACCATATCATTGTTGGGGACAGTAGCTACTATAGTTTTAATGATGAAGGGGTGTTGTGAAAATTAGTCTAACTGAACTTCGTAAACTTATTGATCTAATTTCAAAAAGCTAATATCTATTATTTCATTTTTATCATCAGATAATTTAAGTGCAATTTCAAAGCTTTCATTTTGTGGTGATTCTGAAAAAACAATAGCATTTATTGGATGGTGATAATATTGAAAGTCAAATCCAGCTTTTTCTTCAGTTAACCCAATTTTTAATTCCAAAACATCTTCCCATTCAATATATGGATAAAGTGTTG
>JBMYYT010000168.1:0-5329 GCA_049609665.1 Flavobacteriales bacterium
AATATTATTTTAATCGGCATGATGATTTTTATGTCGCAATTAATTTTTTCACAGAAAATTGATCCGAATGGATTTAATATTTTTAGGTACGAAAATGATTCAATTTCAAGTAAAGGTTTTTTAAAAGACGGAAAACCAAACGGTTATTGGATAAATTATGAAAGAAATGGCAATTTAAAATCTGAAGGAAATAGAAAAAATTTTCTATTGGATAGTACTTGGAAATTTTACAAATACAACTTTGTTAAAAAGCAAGTTGAGTACGAAAAAGGAAAAAAAAATGGAGATTTTTTAGAATTTGCAGACTCTAATATTTTGTATTCAAAATCGACCTATGTAAATGACACTCTTCAGGGAGAACGTTTTATTTTTTACCGAAAAGGGCAATTACATTTTCTATATTCTTATTTAGATGGAAATTATCACGGAAAAGCTTATGAATACAGAAGAGATTCAACAATTATATCAATTTTTGAATACAACAAAGGAAAATTAGTAAGAAGAGAAAAAATTAATAGATTTAATTCAAAAGGAGAAAAAATAGGACTTTGGAAAACATATAATTCAAAGGGACTTTTGCAAGAGGAAGGGTATTACAAAAATGGAAAGAAGGATGGAATTTTCAGATTATACAAGTACAACGGAGAGTTAAAAGAATTAAAAAAATTCAATGAAGATAAATTAGATTTAGATGCGGAAGAAACTGATTTTGTTGAATTGTTTAAAATATACTATCCTACTGGCGAGTTGCATTTTACAGTAGCAAAAGATGATAAAGAAAAAAGACAAGGGATAACTCAGGAGTATGATAAAAAAGGGAGTATAATTGAAACAACCATATATAGAAATGATACCTTAATAGCAAAAGGAATGATTGATGAAAATGGGTTGAAACAAAAGGAATGGAAATATTATTACCAAGGAAAAAAGGTTATTGCAAAAGGACTTTATAAAAACGATTACAGAACAAAAACTTGGAAATTCTATTATCCTGACGGAAAAAAAGAGCAGATAGGAAAATACAAAAAAGGAAAACAGATAGGAAAATGGACATGGTATTACCATTCAGGAAAAGTTCATAGAGTAGAAAATTATAGAAGAGGAAAAGAAGACGGAGAAACAATAGAATATAGTGAAGAAGGTGAAATATTAACAAAAGGAAATTACATTAATGGTTTAAGAAATGGAGAATGGTTCTACAAAGTAGGAGATCATACTGAAAATGGAGAATATATTGACGGGCTCAAAACAGGAGATTGGGAACATTATTATATGACAAAACAACTCTATTTTAAAGGAAGTTATAAGAATGGAAAACCAACTGAAAAACATATTTATTACCACAGTAATGGAAAGAGAAAATGGGTTGGACAATACACATTAGGAAAGAAAACAGGGAAATGGACCAGATATGATAAAGAAGGACAAACTTTAGTAACTTACACTTATCGAAATGATGTTTTAATTAAAACTGATGGAATGAAAATCAAACCTGCATTTAAAAAAGAAATAGAGGAAGAATGAAGAAAAAAGCAAAATTCATTTTTTACGGTTCAGTTTTAGTTGTTGTAGGTTTAATAGCAACACAATTTTTTATTGTTAAAAATTCGTTGGAAATTGACAATGAAAATCGTCAAATTGTAAAAGAAATTAAAGAATTAGAAAATAAAAACTTTAGTACTGAAGTAACATTGGCATTAACCAAAGTAAGGGATAAATTAATTTCTACAAATAAGGAAAACTCAAATATCTATTTAGATCCAGTAAAACAAATTCAAGACAATTACTTTGTGGTAAGTTTTTATGATACAATTTCCCAAACATTACTAAAAAACCTTGTTGTTCAAGAATTTAGTAATTTTTACATAAATAAATCCTATAAGATAGGAGTGTATGATTGCTTTACAGATTCATTAATTTTTGATGAATTTACATCAGAAAGTGAAGTGAAAAATGTGATAAAATGGGACCATGATGGATATTATTTTGGGGTATATTTTAATAATTTCAAAATTCAAAAAATAGAAAAAACATCATCATTTCCTTACATGATTATTTTAGCATCTCTCATATTTATATTAGGAACCTTACTTGCATTTTATTTAGCAAGAGATATATTAAAACAGAAAAAAATATCAAAAATAACTTATGATTTTATCAATAATATGACTCATGAGTTAAAAACTCCTATTTCAACAATTTCTCTCTCAACAGACGTATTGTTAAGTAATGAAGAGATTACCTCTAATGAAAGGCTGAATAGATATTTAGGTATAATAAAAACAGAGAATAAAAGATTAGAAAATCAAGTAGAGAGAGTATTACAAATAGCAAAATTAGACAAGGATGTTATTAAATTGAATTTTGAACCAATTGATATTCATACGGTAATAAAAACATGTGTAAAAACATTTAGTGTTCCAATCCAAGACAGAGAAGGAGAAATAATAACTTCATTAAACGCACAAAACCCAGTAATAAAAGGAGATATAACTCATATTACAAATATTATTTATAACTTACTTGACAATGCAAATAAGTATTCAAAAGAAAAACCAACTATTGAGATAAAAACGGAAAACCGAGATGGAAAATTAAAAATTTCGATAAAAGATCAAGGTATAGGAATAAAAAAAGAAGATATTCAAGAAATTTTCCAAAAGTTTTATAGAGTTTCGACAGGAGATGTTCACAATGTAAAAGGCTTTGGTTTAGGTTTATATTATGTGAAACAAATGATGGAAAAACATAATGGAAATATAGAAATAGTTAGTAAATTTAATTTAGGAAGTGAATTCATACTTTCATTTCCATTACAAAATTAACAATATGGACAAAAAGAAAATATTATTAGTTGAAGACGATTTTAATTTAGGAATAGTCGTTCAAGATTTTTTAACTCTCGAAGGATATTCGGTTCATTTATGTAGGGATGGAAAAGAAGGGCTGCAAAAATTTAATAAAAATCAATATGATGTTTGTTTATTAGATGTTATGCTGCCCGAAAAAGGAGGTTATGAAATCGCTGAGGACATAAGAAAGGTAGATAAAGAAATTCCTATTATTTTTCTTACAGCAAAATCAAATCCTGAAGACAAAGTTAAAGGCTTTAAATCTGGAGGAGATGATTATATAACGAAACCTTTCAATAGAGAGGAGTTTTTACTTCGTATAAAAGCTATTTTGAGAAGGGCTAATAATGAATATGACGAGGATGAAGAACAAGGAACTATTGAAATAGCTTCTTTTAAATTAGACTTTAATAATTTAAAACTTCATCACGAAGAAGAAGAAAGAAAATTAACAAAAAGAGAAACAGCTATTTTAAAACTTCTTTCAGAAAACAGAAACAAAGTGATCGAAAGAAGCCTTGTGTTAAATTTAATTTGGGGAGATGACAACTATTTTAACGGAAGGAGTTTAGATGTATTTATTACCAAATTAAGAAAATATCTAAAGCATGATGATACTATTAAAATAAATAATATTCATGGAGTAGGGTTTAAGTTAGAATTATTAGAAAATTAAAATATATTTGTAAAAATTTTTAATAAAAAAGATGTCAATAAGCGAAGCATACCAGGGAGGAGGGCAAAAACAAAACATTGCACACCTCGAAAATTTAGTAGAAGTAGCATTAACAGATGGAGTTATTGTTGAAGAAGAAAGAAATTTACTTGAGAAATTTGCAAAAAGATTAAGTATTTCTAAAACTGAATTAGACAACATAATCAGTAACATAGGAAGTCACCCAATTAATCCTCCTGTCAATAGAGAAGATAGATACAAAAGGTTTTTTAGACTTATTCAAATGATGTTATCAGACGGAATAATAGGAGAAAAACAAGACAAATTAATTCATAGATTTGCGATTGGACTTGGTTATTCAGAAGAACGTACAGAAGAAATATACAATCAAACAATTAATTTTATTAAAGAAGGAACTGATTTTGAGGATGCGTTTGAGAGCATAACTCATTAATCACAAATAAAGGAAACATTAAGCCCAAACTAATTTATTTAGTTTGGGCTTTTTTTATTTAATTAAAGTAACGTGACCAGTTTTTGAATGGTCGTTTCCTTGAGTATCTCGAGCTTCAATCTGATAGATATAAACACCATTTTGACAATCTTTTCCATTGTTTGTGCCATCCCATCCTTCGGTCATATCTGTCGTTTCAAAAATTAATTCTCCCCATCTATTAAATACTTTTAAATGGAAGTTTGAAACATTATATCCCTTTACTAAAAACACATTATTGAACTCTTTTTTAGGCGTAAAAGCATTTGGAGCATAAAGACTGAATTCATCTTTTACATAAATAGTTCTGAAAGTAGAATCAACACAACCAAAATCAGAATAAGCGGTAAGTTTCACTCTATAATAGCCTACAATATTTGGAAAAGTATGAGTAGGATTACTTGATGTTTCGGTTGGCGAACCATCTCCAAATTCCCAGACATAGCCAATTGCTCCTGTTGTTAAATTATTAAAATACACTTCGGGCCTAAACACCGAGACAATTGCAGGAACAGGATCAAATACAGGGATTGGAACTGGATAAATAACTAATGGTGATAGAATAGAATCATTAAATACACACCCATCACTTGTGGTAAATTTTAATTTTACAAAATAGGACCCTGCTGAATCAATAGTATGAGTAGGATTTTGTGAAAAGGACTTATAGCCATCTCCAAAATCCCATTCCCAGCCAACAATATTTGTAGGAGAAGTGATAAGCGAAGAATCATAAAATTGTATTGTTTCATTTTCACAATACCCAAAAAATTCTGGACCATAATTAAAATCAGGAACAGGGAGGTGTGAAATTAAAATTGCAGTGTCATTAAAACATCCTAAGCCAGATGTAACAGTGAGCCTCACTAAATAGCTTTGGGTGTTTGTTGCATAAGAGTGTTTAGGGTTTTGTAAAGTTGACGTGTTTCCATCTCCAAAATCCCAATACCAACCTACTATTGTATCAAAAGCTCCAATGGTTGTTAAATCAGTAAATTGAACAGAATCCCCAACACAAACAGATGTATAGGTAAAATTCACGTTTGATTCGGGGTTGATATAAACTAATTTCGATCCAATATCAATACATCCTGAGTCGCTGGTAACCTGAAGATTTACAGAAAACACCCCCGAAGAAGTATAAGTGTGAGCTGGATTTTTAACTGAATCGATACCGCCATCTCCAAAATTCCATCTCCACTGAGTGATAATTCCTGTGCTAATAATTGATGAATCATAGAATGGAGTTGGGTTACCCACGCAGATGTTAGGAACATAACCAAAGTTTACAACAGGTTTAGGGTTTAC
>JBMYYT010000169.1:0-5311 GCA_049609665.1 Flavobacteriales bacterium
TTGAGCCATTGTTTTTAGATGTTAGATACAAGATTTCAGACTGTTTTCTTTAGTAATATTTTAAAAAGACTAATATCGGAATTAAGAAAGGTAAGAAACAAGAAAAAAACAAACCAAAGTGGAATAATCTTTTTCTAAATTGAATAACGTTTTTTGGATTAATAATTTTTTCAGTAAATGAGCCTAAATTATAAAAAATATTAGCAATTCCCATCATAAATAGATAAGCTAACCCTTGAGCGAAAATTTCAAAAATAAGAAATCCGTCATCCGTATGGAATGGGATTACAAGATTAACAATTATTGAATAAGTAATATATGCCAAAATACCACTAATAATTAATCCAATATTGTACGTAAACCTTTTATTTTTCCACCACAAGTCTCGATTGACTTTAGATTCTGAAGTTTCGTTATGTTGAGCCATTTTTGTTTAGATTTTCGGATTAAAGACGTTCAGATTCTCAGACTAACAATATAAGGATAAAATAAAAACCAATTAAATGAGCTTGCTCATTTAATTGGTTTTAAAGTCTGAATATCCGAGAATCCGAATGTCTGATCATCTAAGATGCTACAAATCAATCAACCCATCAGGAATCTCAATAAATATTTTCTCATTTTTTTTATCCAACTCTATCATCAGATTAAGCGGAACAAGAACTTCCTTTCCATCTATTAATATTTCCGCAACAGGATTGTTGGGCAAGTCATAGACTTCCGTTATTTCGCCTACTTCTTTATCTTCTTCGTCAAAAGCTGTGAATCCAACAATTTCATGAAAATAGAATTCATCTTCTGAAAGTTTGGGTAATAAATTATCAGGCAGATATAATAAGCATTTCAAGATTTTCTTGGCTTGTTCTTGAGTATCAATTCCTTTGAATTTTATTCGTACAAAGCCATTTAATTGAGGTTCCAATTTTTCTACAAAATAAGGAACAAGATTTCCTCTTTCTTCAAGAAAAATAGCGTTTAAATTATCAAATAGATTGGGAACTTCTACATCAAATCGAGCAACAATTTCTCCCTTAAATGAAAAAACCTTGGAGATCACTCCAAGGTTAAAATATTCATCAAATTTCATTGTTGAAATTGTTATTCTTTTTCAGCAGCTGGTGCTTCCTCAGCCGGAGCTTCTGGGGCAGCCTCTTCAGCTACAGGAGCTTCAGCAACTACTTCTTCTACAGCCTCGCTTGCTTCAGCAGCAACTTCTTCTGTTGCTTCAACAACTTCCTCAACAGGAGTGTTAGCAGCAGCAATTGCAGCAGCTTGAGCTTCTTTTACTGCAGTTTCAGCTTTTAATCTGTCAGCAGCTAATTTATCAGCTTTTGCAGTAATTGAATCTGCTTTTTTAGCAACCTTAGCATTTTTTTCTTCTAACCAAGCGTCAAATTTTGCATTTGCTTCTTCTTCAGTCATTGCACCTTTTTTCACACCTCTCATCAAGTGTTTTTTGTACATAACTCCTTTGTAAGAAAGGATAGCTCTTGCTGTGTCAGTTGGTTGTGCACCATTATCCATCCATCTCAAAGCAGCATCAACATCGATGTCGATAGTTGCAGGATCAGTAATTGGATTGTAGGTTCCTAATTTTTCAAGAAATTTTCCATCTCTTGGCGCTCTGCTGTCAGCAGCTACGATGTGGTAAAAAGGTCTTCCTTTTCTACCTAATCTTCTAAGTCTAATTTTTACTGGCATTGTTAGTTAAATTTTAGAGGGTCGAAACCCCTGATTATTAATTTGGACTGCAAAAATAGGTGTTTTTTCTTATTCTCAAAGGTTTGAGAGAGTTTTTTTGATTTAAAAAGAATCTTTTGAACAATAATTATTAAAAATTTGTTGAAACATAGTAATTTTAAAATCTAAACTAAGGAATAAATAATTATGAAAAAAACAGCTTTAACAAGTACCCATATTGATTTAGGAGCAAAAATGGTAGAATTTGCAGGATATTATATGCCTTTGCAATACGAAGGGTTGGGAATCGAACATGAAACGGTTCGAAAGAACTTAGGAATTTTTGATGTTTCTCACATGGGAGAGTTTTTGATTTCGGGACCAACGGCAATAGATTTAATCCAAAAAGTTTCTTCGAATGATGCGTCTAAATTAACTACCGGAAAAGCTCAATACAGCTGTTTGCCGAATGATCAAGGTGGAATTGTAGATGATTTGATTATTTACAGAATTAAAGAGGAACAATATTTATTGGTTGTGAATGCATCCAATATGCAAAAAGATTGGGATTGGATTTCAAAGCATAATACGATGGGAGCTGACATGAAGGATTTGTCTATGAATTATTCTCTATTGGCTATTCAAGGACCCAAAGCTGTTGAGGCAATGCAATCTTTAACAGATGTTAATTTATCAGAGATAAAATTTTACAATTTTGAAGTAGGACCCTTTGCTGGAATTGAGCATGTAATTATTTCTGCAACGGGATATACCGGTTCTGGAGGTTTTGAAATTTATTGTAAAAATGAAGAAGCAAAACAAATTTGGGATAAAGTGTTGGAAGCTGGAGCAGATTTTGGAATAAAACCAATTGGACTTGCAGCAAGAGATACTCTGAGATTAGAAATGGGATATTGTCTGTATGGAAATGATATTAACGACACTACTTCTCCTCATGAAGCGGGATTAGGATGGGTAACTAAATACACTAAAGACTTTATCAATAGCGAAAACTTAAAAGCTCAAAAAGAAGCAGGAGTTGCAAGAAAATTGGTTGGTTTTGAAATGATTGAAAGAGGAATTCCAAGACAAGGTTATCCGATTGTAGATGCGGATGGAAATGAAATTGGAGAAGTAACATCTGGAACTATGTCACCTTCATTAAATAAAGGGATAGGAATGGGTTATGTAACTAAAGAATTCAGCAAACCTGAATCAGAAATTTTTGTTCAGGTACGTAAAAAACAGATTAAAGCCATGGTGGTCAAACCTCCGTTTAAATAAATTCACTTTATGATAAATACTTTCGAAAGTCAATAAAACCTGCAGAATTGACTGTAAATCAAAAAAAAGTATTACATTTGCACCGTATTAGAAGAAAGGAAGGAGCTGAACAGCTCCTTTTTTATTGGAGAAAAAATGATAACAAAAGAGCAAGTTTTAGAGTTAATCAACGAAAAATTAGAAGAAAATCCTGACTTCTATTTAGTTGATTTAAAGATTAATAACGCTAATAAGATTTACGTTGAAATAGATCACAATAGGGATCCAATTTCAATAAATGATTGTATTGCATTTAGTCGTCAAGTTGAACACAACTTGGATAGAGAAATTGAGGATTTTGAGTTAGAAGTAACCTCTCCTGGCTTAAGCCAACCTTTCAAAGTTCAACAACAATACAAAAAAAATGAGGGAAAAGAGGTGAAGATTCTTTTGAATTCCAGCAAAACAATTCAAGGAATTATGGAGGAAGTGAATGAGAAAGGGATTTTGTTGACAAACGAAACGAAGGAAAGACTGGAAGGGAAAAAGAAAAAAATTAAAGTAAAGCACGAATACAATCTTGCTTTTGATGAAATAAAAGAAACCAAAATAATAGTAAAATTCAAATAAAAAGGAATGGATAATATAAATTTAATCGACTCATTTTCAGAATTTAAGGAGTTTAAAAACATTGATAGAGTTACCATGTTAGGAGTGCTTGAAGAAGTATTCAGAGCCATGATTAGAAAACAAAATGGAACTGACGAAAACCTGGATGTAATTATTAATGTAGACAAAGGAGATTTGGAGTTATGGATTAACAAGGAGATTGTAGAAGACGGAATGAGTGAAGATGATGCCTTGGAAATTGAACTGAAAGATGCACTAAAGATTGAAAGCGATTTTGAAGTAGGAGAAGAGATTGCGATTGAAGTGAAGATTGAAGATTTTGGAAGAAGAAACATATTGGCACTTCGTCAAAACTTGATTAACAAAATAATGGAACTTGAAAAAGATAATGTTTTCAAGAAGTATAAAGATAAAATAGGAGAATTACTTACAGGTGAGGTTTACCAAATCTGGAAAAGAGAAATGTTGATTTTGGATGAAGAAGGAAACGAACTTCTTTTGCCTAAAATGGAGCAAATCCCTGGGGATTTTTTCAAAAAAGGAGATTCAATAAGAGCCGTAGTTGAAAGAGTAGACCATATCAACAATTCGCCAAGAATTATATTGTCTAGAACATCTGGAGCTTTTCTTGAAAGGTTGTTTGAGTTGGAGATTCCAGAAATATTTGATGGATTAATTACTATCAAGAAAATTGTAAGAACACCGGGAGATAGAGCTAAAGTTGCAGTAGAATCTTATGACGACAGAGTAGATCCAGTAGGAGCTTGTGTAGGAATGAAAGGAGCAAGAATTCACGGAATAGTGAGAGAATTAAGAAACGAAAACATTGATGTAATCAACTACACCGAAAACAACAAGTTGTTGATTCAAAGATCATTGAGTCCAGCAAAAGTAAGTTCAGTTGAACTTGTTGAAGAAACAGGAAGAGCAAATGTATATTTACATCCGGATGAAGTTTCTAAAGCAATAGGAAGAGGAGGACAAAACATAAAATTGGCTGGAAAATTAACTGGTTACGAAATTGACGTATACAGAGAAGGAGCTGAAGATATTGAAGATGTTGACTTGAATGAGTTCTCTGATGAAATTGATGGGTGGATAATTGATGAGTTGAAAGCAATAGGATGTGATTCAGCAAAAAGTGTATTGGCTATAGGAAAAGAAGATTTAGTTAAAAGAACTGATCTTGAAGAAGAAACTATTATTGAAGTTATTTCTATCCTACAGTCCGAATTTGAATAATAAATATTTGTAATTCGGCAAATAAACTATATTTTTAAGAAAAAGAGCAAAACTAAATAATTACATGGCTGTAAAAAGACTAAGTAAAATAGCAAAAGAACTAAACGTTGGGATTTCTTCCTTGGTTGATCATTTAAAATCAAACGGGGTTGAAATTGAGTCTAGTCCGAATACTAAAGTGGAAGAAGCCCACTACAATATTCTGCTGGAGGAGTTTGCTGATTCCAAATTTGAAAAAGCCAAAGCCAAGGATATTGTAGCAAGTAGGGAAAAGAAACCTGAGCCAGAGGTAGTGAAGGAAGAGCCAAAGGTTGAAGAAGTAATTAAAGCGAAGCCTGCTGAATTTAAAAAACCTGAAGTTTTAGGAACAGTGGATTTAAATCCAAAACCTAAAAAAGTAGTTGAGGCTCCAAAAGAAGAAAAAATAGTAGAAAAGGAAGTTGAAAAACCTGTAGCCAAAGTTAAGCCTAAGAAAGAGGAGCCTGAAACTATTAAG
>JBMYYT010000170.1:0-5309 GCA_049609665.1 Flavobacteriales bacterium
TCAAACTGAAATTTATAAGGCTAAATTATATTTGGACAGTATCCACAACTTAATTAAAACTGGAGTATATACTTTTGAGGAAGCTGCAAAAAAATTCTCCAATGACAAAGAAACGAAATTCAATGGCGGATTAATCTACAACCAACAAGCGGGTTCTTCCTTATTTGAAATGAATCAATTGGACAAACAGATTTTTGCGATAATTGATGGATTAGACCAGGGAGAATACTCAAGGCCCATGTTGTCTCAAAGTAGAGAAGGTCAGTTTTATCAAATTGTGAAACTAAAGACAATCACCAAACCTCACAGGGCAAACCTTAAAGAAGATTACCAATTGATTTTGCAAAATGCAACGAATGATGCTAAATCTGAAGCGATTAAAAAGTGGATTAAGAATAAATCGAAATCGACTTACATTAAACTACACCCTGATTATATGGGATGTGAGTTTGTGCGAGATTGGATTAAATAAATCTAATCAATATTTAATTGCATCAAACCCAATTCTTTTTCTATTTTTACGTTCATCTTTTTAATATTTAAAGTAAAGTATGACTCAATTTAATTCAGATGCCGAAGCTATTGATAGTTTGGTAGTAAAATACAAGGAACTAAATACTGAAATTAGTAAAGTAATCATCGGTCAAGATGATGTGATAAAAAAAGTGTTAATTGCGATTTTAAGTAATGGACACAGTTTATTGGTAGGTGTTCCTGGATTAGCTAAAACACTGTTGGTTAACACTATTTCTGAAGTTTTAGGATTGAGCTTTAATAGAATTCAGTTTACCCCAGATTTAATGCCTTCGGACATTATTGGCTCAGAAGTATTAGATGAAAGTAGGAATTTTAAATTTGTAAAAGGACCTTTGTTCTCTAACCTGATTCTTGCGGATGAGATAAACAGAACACCTCCTAAAACTCAATCAGCATTGCTTGAAGCCATGCAAGAAAGAGCAGTAACAGCGGCTGGAACTAACTATAAATTGGATAAGCCATTTTTTGTATTGGCTACCCAAAACCCAATTGAACAAGAAGGAACTTATCCATTGCCAGAAGCTCAATTGGATAGATTTATGTTTAATATATGGGTAGATTACCCAACTTATCAAGAAGAACTTTCCATTGTAAAAGCAACAACTGCAAATCATACAGTTCAATTAAGTAATGTATTAACTGGAGACGAGATTTTGTTTTACCAAAATTTAATTAGAAAAATTCCGGTTGCGGATAACGTAATGGAATATGCAGTTAAATTAGCTTCCAAAACAAGACCAAATTCTGATTTGGCGACTGACATGGTTAATAAGTATATCTCTTGGGGAGCTGGCCCAAGAGCTTCACAATACTTAGTTATTGGAGCCAAAACTCACGCTGCAATCCACGGAAAATATTCTCCAGACATTGAGGATGTTCAAGCAGTAGCAGAATCAATTTTGAGACACAGAATTGTTCGAAACTACATCGCAGAAGCTGAAGGGTATACGATTGAGAAAATTATTAAGGAATTACTTTAGTAATTAGATAATCAGTTATCCTCTATCAAGGAGCAACTCTTCCTCATAAATTATCGTATATTTAGCATACTATAATCATTATGAGAAGATTAGTTTTTTTAATATCATTTTTAATCCCAATTTTTGGTTTTTCACAATCCAATAATTCCCACAAGTTTATTGAGAACAAAGGGCAGTGGAATAAGAATGTTCAATTTAAAACAACCATTGATGGAGGTTATTTATACCTTGAGAATAGTAAACTCACTTATGATTTTTACGATCAAGAAGGATTAGAAAGTTATTTCCATGCTCACAATTCTCATACACCGAGAAAAGAGTTGGATAGATTAAAATGCCACAGCTACCAAGTTGAATTTGTTGGTGGAAATTCATCTTCTATAAAAACATCAAAACCAACTTCTGAGTACTACAACTATTTTTTAGGAACAGATAGAAGTAAATGGGCATCAAGAGTTTATGGATATGAAGTTGCCAATTATCAAAATTTGTATCCAAATATTGATTTAGTGTTTTATTCTGTAAATGAGTCGCTTAAATATGATTTTAATGTAAAACCTTTTGCTGACCCTTCCGAGATAAAATTTCAATATAAGGGGGTCGAAAACTTAAAAGTCTCAAAAGGAAGATTAATTATCCAGACCTCTGTCAATAAGGTAATTGAAGATAAACCATACGCCTATCAAACAATAAATGGTGTAATTACTGAGGTGGAATGTGAGTATGTTTTAAAGGGTAATGTATTGAGTTATAAATTTCCCAAAGGATATAATAAAAACCTACATTTAGTTATTGACCCAACTTTAATTTTCTCTACTTTTTCAGGCTCAACCTCTAATAATTTTGGCTATACAGCAACCTTTGACAGAGATGGGTTTCTATATTCTGGTTCTACTGCATTTGGAGCTGCTTATCCAACAACAGTTGGGGCTTATGACATCTCTTTTAATGGGGGTATTGTGGATGTAGCTTTATCAAAATTTGACACTACAGGAACATTTATGGTTTACTCAACTTACGTAGGAGGTTCTAGTGATGAGCTTCCGCACAGTATGATTACTAATTCCAACGATGAATTGTTTGTTTATGGAACCACAAGTTCTTTGAATTTTCCTTATGCCAGAGGATGTTATGATTCTACTTTTAATGGAGGAACTGCACTTAATTTAACTTCTGGATTAGGGGTTAATTTTATTAATGGTTCGGATATTTTTGTTTTGAGATTAAGTAAATCTGGGGATAGTCTAATGTCAGGAACACTTGTCGGAGGAACAGGCAATGACGGGCTAAACTCTTCTGCAACAAATAATTTAAAATATAACTATGCAGATGAAGTAAGAGGTGAGATTGAAATTGATAAGAATAATAATATCTATGTAGTTTCTTGTACTAAATCGACTAATTTCCCTGTTACAACTGGAGCATTTCAAACTATTCACGGAGGTTTGGATTTAGATGGAGTTGTTTTCAAGATGGATAATAAATTAACCACAATGATTTGGTCTTCTTATTTAGGTGGAAATGGAGATGATGCAGCATATTCAGTAGCTTTAGATAAAAATGACAATGCTTACGTTGCGGGAGGAACAAATTCCAATAATTTCGTTAAATCTTCAAATGCTATTGATACCAGTTATACAGGAGTTAGAGCAGATGGGTTTGTTACCAAAATAAATTCTACCGGTTCTTCGGTTTTGGCTTCCACTTATTACGGGACGGATTTATATGATCAGATTTATTTTATCGAACTGGATAGAAAAGACAGTGTCTATGTATTTGGTCAAACCGACAAGATGGACTCTTCTTTTATTAAAAATGCAGCCTACTTTCAATTTAACAGCGGTCAATTCGTTACAAAAATGTCTCCTAATTTGGATACTATTGAATGGTCAACTGTTTTTGGATCGGGAGGAGGAGGACCCAATATTTCACCAACTGCTTTTTTGGTAGATGTGTGCAATAAAATTTACTTATCCGGATGGGGAGGAACCACCAATCAATTTGGTACAACAAATAACGCAATCACCACCGCAGGTATGGATACAACTGCAGGCGCTTTTCAAACTACCACCGATGGAAGTGATTTTTATTTAATGGTGCTTGAAAGTGATGCTTCAAACATTTTTTATGGCTCCTATTACGGTGGAAATGTAAGTGCTGAGCATGTAGATGGAGGAACCAGTAGATTTGATAGAAATGGAAGAATTTATCAATCTGTATGTGCTGGATGTGGTGGAAATTCTGATTTCCCGATTAAACCAGCTACTGCAGTCTCAGCAACGAATGGAAGTAGTTGTAACCTTGGGGTGTTTAAGTTTGATTTTAATCTGCCCATTACTCTTGCTGATTTTGATGTGAACCCAGTTTCTTGTTTGAATGACACCTTGTTTTTTACAAACCGTAGTTTAAGAGGAACCTCTTTTCATTGGGATTTTGGAGATGGAAACACTTCAACCTTGTTCAGCCCCTTCCATATATATGGAAGTCCAGGTAATTATACCGTTACTTTAACCGTTGCAGATACCACAGCTTGTAATTTTTCTGATACTATTAGAAAACAAGTAACCATATTATCTGATTCTACATGGACTTTACCAAACGATACTATTTGTGACAGCAGTTTCAAGCAAATTGGTTTTTTACCTTCTGCAAATCCACTAATAACTTATAAATGGTCGCCATCAGCTGGGTTAAGTGATACGACCATTTCCAATCCTGTAGCTTCGCCTGCCAATACTACCCAATATCGATTGTTAGTTTCAAATGGAATTTGTACCGATACTGTTTTCTTAACAGTTGTTGTTACAAAGCTTAGGTTATATATTCCGAATGACACAACACTCTGTGTCCCTGGTAACATTATCAATATTAGTGGAAATTCTTTTGGAACAACTCCCTACTTTCATTGGTCCTCTAATTCGAGTTACACGGATACTTTGAACGGAAATTTATTGAACAATACGCTTTCAGTTTCTCCTACAGTTGCAACAACTTATTACCTTAGAATTGGAGAGCCAGGCTGTTATTTAGAAGATACAGTTCGGATTTCTGTATTTACGGGTCGGTTTGCGATTACTGGACCAAGTGGAATTTGTGTCGGTGATACTTTTTCTTTGTTAGTAACTGGCTCAGGTGCAGATTCGGTTTCCTACAATTGGAGTCCTAATATTGAAATTATTTCAGGAGATTTTACTCCCAGAATTACAACAAGTCCCAACGCTACAACAACTTATTCGGTTACCATTACTAACTCACAAGGATGTTCTGTCACTTTGACCAAGAGAGTTTATGTATCTCCATTGCCTTCCTTACCGATGTTTGCCAATGCAGATAAAGATACCATATATGCGGGTCAAACTGTTCAACTTACTTCTGCTCCCTCAGGGTTTAGTTATCTCTGGACACCTCCTGATGGGTTGGATGATCCTACTTTACAAAATCCTATCGCAACTCCGACCAAAACAACTACTTACAAAGTAAGAGTAACTGACAGTGGATGTGTAAGAACAGCTGAGGTGACAATAACGGTGATTGATATAATATGCGGTCCACCAGATTTATATGTACCCAATGCTTTTACACCCAACGGTGATGGAGATAATGATATTCTCTATGTAAGAGGAAATAATATTACCAAAATGACACTCAGAATTTATCACAGATGGGGTGAAAAAGTTTTTGAATCTACAGACCAAAAAGTTGGATGGGACGGAACTTACAAAGGCAAAGAATGTGACCCAGCGGTTTTTGTCTATTATTTAGATATAGATTGTTTGGGAGGCGAATCTCATC
>JBMYYT010000171.1:0-5287 GCA_049609665.1 Flavobacteriales bacterium
TCCATTACATGCAAATAGATTAAACCCTTTACGATATGTTTTTGTACAATGAAATCCAAATAACTTAGCACACCCATAAGGTGATACAGGTGTCATAAGAGAATTCTCATTATACCCATCATCGGGTGTAGGAGTTTGTCCAAACATTTCTGAACTGGATGCTTGATAAAACTTGATATCCTTTTTAAGAATTCCTTGCTCAACACCTCGGCGTATCGCTTCTAAAATACGAATAACAGCAACGCCAGTGGCCTCTGCTGTTTCAATAGGAGTATCGAAGCTCACACGTACATGGCTCATACTTCCCAAATTATAAATCTCATCTGGTTTAATCTGATAAATCAAACTATCAATTCCTGTGATAAGATTGCCGAAATGAATATTTGTCTTTTTGTCAGGGTCAAAGAGGTGATCAATTCTTCGTGTGTTAAAATCGCTTGAGCGACGGATAACACCGTGAACCTCATATCCCTTCTCTAACAATAACTCAGCAAGGTATGATCCATCCTGGCCAGAAATTCCTGTAAGAAGTGCTACTTTTTTCTTATTTTGTGAATCTTCCATGTCTATCTCTCCTTTGAATTTTTGATTCTATTTTCCTATGTTCGGAATTAGAAACTAATTGTAAGTTTTCAATTTTATTATTTGAAGGGTTGCCATCTTTATGGTGTATATGTTCAGTTGATTTTAAATTACGACCTAAATATTCTTCCATTACAACTCTATGTATATACTGTCCTTTTCCATTTATCTGATATCCATCACTACGAGTTTTATAGCCTCTGATATAATTTGAATGTTGTTTCCCTTGATTATAATCTGTAAAACATTTATGACAACAAAATTTTCTTATTCTATAATCGGTTGTACTTTCCAATCTTCCAGAAGGTAATATTCCTCTATTAAAAGATTGATTACAATTCTTACAAATTTTATTTTTTAATTCAACTCTTTTCATTTTATCTTATTCAATAGTCCATTTTTTAACTGTATCGTGTTTTTCATCAAACAATATTTTATCATTAATATCGACAACTTTTTCTCCATTAATATTACATAAAGTATTAAAACCAGTTTTTATTGATTGACCATATCTATTCAAATGAATAAAATAGTCATTTATTTTTATATTTTCAAATGTTGTATGCATTATATTATCCTCCTAAACAATCTGGACTACAAACATATTCATTATATTTACTTTGTTTTGAATTACAAATTTCTCCACAAACAATACAAGAACCTAAAGTTATTTCATCTTCTTTCTTAACCAAATCTGCTAAATGATTTAAATCTTTAACAAATATAGGTTCAATTTCACCTTCAATATATATTGTCATTTTATAAACCTTTTTATGTCTCTTGATGCTTGAAAATGTTCAATTACAATTTTATCTGGGCGTGGTACAATAGTTTCACGGCCCCCAGGCAAATTATGTATCCAACAATATTCATATGGCAAATTATATATTTTTAGATCAGGAAATTCTGGTAGTGTCATTGCTAATGCCTTCTGATCCGTAACGTTATTAGTAGCTCCAATCTTAACCCATCTTTCTACTAATTCTTTACATATCCCTCTGTTTCTTAAATACAATGTCCCACTGCATAGCTCTTTAACATTACTACCATTCTGATACCACTCATTCCAATCAAGCCAAAACATAGCACAATCATATTCTTCTGGAATTTCTTCAAGCAATTTTGGATAACTATGGATGATTGCATCGGCATCCACTATTAATAAATCTGTGTCTACTTCATCAAAGGCTTGTTCGATAACCCTTGATTTTAAATTTGTGTTCTGCGCCCAAGTGCCAATTGAATCTACTGGATAAATAACATGAGGAAGATTTAA
Organism: Flavobacteriales bacterium; assembly: GCA_049609665.1. Lineage (GTDB taxonomy): Bacteria > Bacteroidota > Bacteroidia > Flavobacteriales_D > CAJJDF01 > CAJJDF01. The sequence continues at coordinate 1,859 of JBMYYT010000171.1, forward strand.
TTTCATAACAGATGGAACTAAATATTCCTTCATTACTTTTTCGTATTCTGTGTCTTTTGTATACCAACCTATTGTTGTAAACATTCTTATCTCCAAAATAAAAGGATATTGACAATTGTTAATAAGATGCCTATAATCTTCATCTTAATATCGGGAGTATGCCATGAGCAATACCCGAATCCAGCAATCATCATTATATAAAATAAATAATACATTATTCTCTTTCTTCTATAATATAGTCGCCACCTATTGAACAATGATCGAATACTGCATGACATACGTTTTTACTGCCATGTTTAAGTTGATTTTCTATTTCTGTAATTCTAAGGCTTAAAAAAATAGACCCAATTAATAGCCATGCTAAATTAATAAAAATAAATATTATTATTTTATTCATTATAAAAACCTTTCTAAATATTTTAATGGTTCTTCTTCTAATACTATTTGTTGTAAATGATGATCCCAAGATAATTTTTGTTTTTCATAAACAACTAATTCCTTTATCTCTGATTCAATAAAAGATTCTTTAATATCGATTTGCCAAAATGCCTGAGCGAACTCATGTGAAAAAATAATTTTTCTATATTCATTATTATCAATTGGACAATCAATACAACCTTCAGATATTAAATCTGGTCTATTTTTATGTGCTTTTGTAATTGCTTTACTTAAAATATCTTCATTTGTCATTTTACATTCCTATATTGCGTGGTTTACCTTTCCATGAAATTCGAAACTCGAAGTTACAAATTACAAGGTGTATCCAATAATATCTCCAACTATATTCGATCCTAAAAAGATCAAAAACGAAATCAGTATCTCCCTCATCCATGAGAGAAGTATTAAAGTTCCAATTATTTAAAAAAACAACACGCATAAGAGTTGTCCTAAGTGTACCAATTGATCGCCGTATACCCACTGCATAGTGATCTTATCAGTCGTTTCTTTTGTTATGATTCCTTTATTGGGGAGGTTTTTAATTGCTCGGCATTTTAAACTATCCATAATATAATGACCTACAAATAGGAACACAAGCTTCCATATTGCAAACAATCCCAAAGCCATTAAAACTAAAGAAATGACCCCTGCCCATATAACGCAATGGCCGAACATAAAAAGCGCAACGTTTCCCTTTTCTTTGCAAACCCATTCACCTTGCAGGGGAAGATCAGCTAAGAAATGTCCAAAAATTAACCAAAATAATTCCATGTTATTTATTCCTTTGTGCCATTTTAATTGTGTTCAAAATAATCTGGCGTTCTTCCTCAGAAAATTTATCTTTATCCCTGGCGAAGATTAGTGTTAGTTCTAATAATATCTGCTCGTTTTCTTTCATTTTTTGTCCAGTTGATCCATCCATAAATATTCATACTTAAAAGATAAAAAGAAATTAATACTAAAGATGGAACTCCAAGCAATAATCCCTGAATTACATAAGAAGTATTGCCCCATGCAAACCCGAAGAAAGCAACTTTCTTTTCTCTGGCTACCAAAAATGCACCAGCCATAAAACCGATATTGCCAACCCATCCTATTAAGTCTGCGACGTTCATTTGTCTAATACCTCTTTAATCGCTTCAAAATATTGATCAACAACCTTTGGTTCAGCCTCTTGAATAGGAACACGTTTGAATTGTTCCATTCTAAAAATCTGTTCATCAAGGCTTGCGATTAATCCTTGTACCGCTTTTAGTTTTTTATATTTATCCATGATGTCCTCTTATTTCTTAGATACTTCCGTACCTGATTTAAACAACAAACTGCATAAAATATTCAACACCAATGCTTGCAAGAATCCGATCTTAGGAAGACCAAAGATTGCTGGCATTACATAGTTCCAACAAAGCATTACAGGAACAGACATAAGAACGCCGACAAGCAAAGCTACTACGAAAATTGCTCCTACCATACCACATATTTTAGCGAAATTTAACATTGTTTATTCTCCTTACTTGCCAAAATTGGCGATTTCTAATTGAATTCTGAATCTCCTACCTATCGTTATTACAGTAAGTATAACATATTTTGTGGTGATTGTCAAGCCCTTTTGCTTACCCATTGTATATTTTTTAATCTTCATTGGATGTCCACCACAATTTGTATATGCGTTTTATTTCATACCAATCAAACTTTTTGAATATCATACATACAACTGCCCCTGGCACTAATAGAAGTGCAAAGAGAGTTGTTAAAAGAGTGATCATTAATACTTTTATCCACATTATTTTTTAATCTTTTCATCAACAAATGCTCTTATCTCTTTTCTGATTTCATCTTGATTTACATTACCTTTTCCGATCGTTTCCAGAAATTTAATTATGTCCATTTTCTGAAATATTCTTATCTTAGAAGGTATTGATACATTGACAATGTTTACATCATGTAATGCTTGACGATATGGTTTATACCACAATTCATTGAGATTCGAAACATCATTATAGGTACTGGTTTTATATTCCTTTTTCCCATTAGTATGAGTAAGAGTTCCAACACCATGATATTCTTTCTGACCATAAATGTTTTTCTTTTCAAGATCGACATCATCTTGAAAGAAATGTGTTTTACCATCTACTTCACAGCAATCAAAACCCAACAGATAAATCTCAGTAAATCCTAATGCAATTGCTAATGTTAATGCAAACATTCCACATAAATGACCAGAATAAAATCCAAATTTTTGAATGGTTTTTCTTCCACATTCGGGGCATTGGTCTGGTTTTGGTTCACGATAATCATCCGTGAATTTATGTCTACAGTTTAAACATGTTCTTTCCCATATTCTCCACGAATCCTTGCCATAATATGTGTTATGTTTAGGCAAAAGAATCGTGTTTTGCTTCTGGATATTAACTGCTGGTTGGCCTTTCCCATATTTACAATATTTAATTTGAGGATCGTATTTCCCTATAATAAGACCTTGTTTTTCCAAAGCCTCCAAATTATCCCTGTAAAATTGCCAATCAACAAACGTAGTGAACGTTGGTTCAAAAGCGTGTTGATACCAGCGATTTAATCCAATGGTAATATGACTCTGAAGGTAATCCATTATATCATATTTCAAACCCTCAGTAATACTATTACCACTTCCACAAATGATAATAGGATTATTTTGCATCATCTTCTTTTGTTTCCTCAGTCTTTTCTTCTGGGCCAACTTTACCTTCAGTTAATTCACCTTTGGCTTCTTGTTCTTTAAGCTTCTTGTACATTTCTGCACCATCAACTTCTTTCGGTTCCTGACCTTTAAGGATAAACTCACCCTTAAAATAATCTTCAAGAATTGCTTTCAAGAATTCTGGATTTTCAAAACCATTAACTTTATAGTGTGTAGCGATCTTATTAACGGTCTGTCCAGCATTGTTAGCGTTCTTTTCAATCCAATCTAATGCCTGATCAACTTTACTGGCATAGACTTCAATAAGTTCTTTT
>JBMYYT010000172.1:0-5200 GCA_049609665.1 Flavobacteriales bacterium
AATTTCAGAAAGCTGGTACAACAAAATTTATTAGAGGAAGATGTTTCTCTAAAATCATTTGAAGAACTCCTATCAAATGCTGATTACGAAAATATTATAATCGATAATTTTTCTAATGAAAAAAAGTTAAATAGTTTATTAGTAAGATTAGAATACTACACTCCCAAGAACGAACAAGAAAAAATAAAAACACTTAAAATACTTAGTGTTCTGTTAAATAATCCAAACAAATACGATTATAAGATATTGAGATTAATTAATAATATAGCAGGAGAAGAAAAGTTTTATTTGAACAACCAAGAATTCATTATCAAAGATTTCTTAGGGGAAAATTCCATCTTATCAAATTACAACAAACTAATATTAATTGGGGACATTTGGGAAGCTAAAAATGAAAATAAACTATGGGGAGTTTCTCTTGAAAATTTTGAAAACGTAACAATCCATAATTTCCAAAGCTACTTAAATGAACACAATAATGAATCAATTTGGGAAGCTGGTGACTATACTTTCTTTGGAGTTTTTCATTCAATAAAAAATATCAAGATTACTGAAACAAATCAACTGATAAAGGACTATTGGAGTAAAAACAACTTAGAAATACTTTTATCTCAAATGATTTCGATCCCGAATCTTACCAAAGGTGTGTATGCATTATCTAACGTAACTGACTTAATATTTGGAAGTAAAAAAGAGTTCACGGAGTTTATCTTAAACCATAAAGACATTTCAACTCCTGCAGGTAAAGAAATATCGAAATTCCTTGAACTTTCTCAAATTGTTGAATTCAAAAGAGGTGTTTGTTTTGACTTCACTGAAAACAAATCAATTATAAAAGCTCAAATTAAACGTGAAAATGAAAATAGATATAGAAATCTAAGAATAAAGCAAGTTTTTTTCAAGATTGATAGTCAATTATTAGCAGATGCTATTCATTCAAAATATTTAGGAGCATTAACGGTTTCATTCCATTGGTATGAAGGTAGCCATTACATTGTTGTTGAAATACCTATTGGTAATTTAAGAAATGAATTTGTAGGATTCACTCAAAGAGTATATGAAATAGCAAAAAACGAATTAGATTGGAACAAATTACAGTACATTGAAGGAAATGTGCTAAATAAGAAGGTGTTTTTAATAAATGAAGATCCAAAAGCCTCAATGGTAGTCAGTTCTATTCAACCAAAAATCAAGAAACCGAGATTATAATTATCGATTCACTTTTTAGAAGAATTCTACCTTAACCAACTTTCGTTTTACTAAATCGGAATATATAATTTTAACAAAAATTAAATTCAAAAATTCTCCCTATCAATTTCTAATCCTTATACTTGTTTTGATAATCAAAATATCATATGTTGATGAGAATTTTACTCCTCCTTTTATTAATTAACTTTTCAAATACATTAACCAGTCAATCGGCTAAATATGTGTACAGGAATTTGCAAGATTCAACACATAATGCTTATTTATTAGTCACTCCCGACTCGGCTAAAATACGTGGGGTAATCATAAGAGATTTCACGAGATTGCCTGATACCGCAAAGAAAACTCCCTATAAATGGAAAGGACTTGCACTGCAAAAAGGATTCGCAGTTTTGTATACCACAACGGCAACTTACTTTCCAGGATTGTGCTATACCGATTCATCCACGCAATTATTAGATGAAATTATTAATGAAGCGATAATTGAAAACAATCTCCCAAGAAACAATTTGTTTATCGGAGGATTGTCGGCAAGTGGAACAAGAGCCTTGCGCTATACACAATACTGCGAACAAGGAAAATCAAAGTTTGGAATCAAAATTAAAGGAGTGTTTTCGGTGGATTCGCCTTTGGATTTAGAAAGGTTTTGTTACTCTGCCAAAAACAATAAAAGAAACTTCAAAGATGGAATGCTCTGGGAAGCAAACTTAATGAACAAGATATTTCCAGACAGATTAGGCCCGATAGAAACTAACACGGAAAATTATCGGCAAAATTCGGTGTTCTCCTATAAAGATTCTTTGGGCGGAAATGCAAAATATCTATTGAACGTTCCAACTTTGTTTTTTCATGAACCTGACGTAGATTGGTGGATAAAAGAAAGAGGCGCTGCCTATTATGATATTAATTCTTTTGATATTGCAGGTTTAGTCAATTGGTTAACCGTAAACGGAGGAACTAAAGTGGAACAAGTTATTACTACAAATAAAGGATTTGATCGACAAGGTAATCGAAAATGTCATTCTTGGACTATCGTAGACGAAGAGTATTTAATTGATTGGATTGTAAAACAATCGGAGAATTAGCTTACTATTTTTACCTGTTTAGCCACTTCCCTTGCAGACGAAATCGCTTTATCCAACTCTGGATTAACAACCGTAATATGACCCATTTTACGGAATGGTTTGGTTTGAGTCTTGCCATATAAATGGACATAAACTCCTTCTTGGCTCATCACTTTTTCAATTCCATTATAAACTGGAGTTCCTGTATGGTCTTTATCACCCAACAAATTAATCATAACTCCTGGTTGAATAATTTCTGTGCTTCCCAAAGGGAAATTCATCACCGAACGGTAGTGTTGTTCAAATTGTGAGGTATAATTACACTCAATAGTATGATGTCCACTGTTGTGTGTTCTTGGAGCCATTTCGTTGACAATTACAGAACCATCTTTCAATACAAAAAATTCAACCGCTAACAGTCCAACCATATCTAATTTCTGGATAATAGTCCGTGCAATTTCTTGAGCTTGTTGTTCTGTTTCATTACTAATTTTTGCTGGTGAAAACAGAAACTCTACTAAGTTAGCTTCTGGATTAAATTCTTGTTCACAGGTTGGATAAGAACGAATTTCTCCATTTTCATTTCGAGCAACAATCACTGAAATTTCTTTATCAAAATCAATCATTTTTTCTAATAAAGAAGGGACTTCAAATGCTTTGTCAAAGTCATTTTCAGATTTTAAAATTTGGACTCCTTTGCCATCATAACCCCCTTTTCTCATCTTTTGAACAATCGGGAAAGTAGCTTTGCTCTTAACTTCTTCTAAAGAATCACACAATTCAAAATCAGCTGTAGGAATATTATTATCTCTATAAAATTGCTTTTGAATTCCTTTGTCTTTTATCAACTCAATAATTCGGGGTTGAGGGAAAACTTTTACACCTTGTTTTTCTAATTCGAAAAGAGCATCCGTATTTACATTTTCAATTTCAATAGTCACAATGTCTTTGTCTTTCCCAAAGTTTAAGACAGTCTCATAATCATTAAAACTTCCCTCAGTAAATGAATCACAAAGGTTAGCCGCAGGACAATTGGGATTAGGATCCAATATATGAATAGGTGTTCCATAACTTGTTGAAGCTTGGATAAACATCCTTCCAAGTTGTCCTCCTCCTAAAATTCCAAGTTTAGTTGTGATAAAATTCATGGTATAAAAGTAAGGAAAATTGAATCATATTTGATTAGCTTTAATCTGGAAAATAAAATTCATGCAATTTAGCTATTGGGAACATAAGACTTGGTTTTCGGAAATTGACTTTACAATTATCGGTAGCGGGATTGTGGGGTTAAGTTGTGCTTTGGAATTAAGGAAAAAACATCCAAAAGCTAAGATTGTTATGTTGGAAAAAGGAATGTTACCCCAAGGTGCAAGCACCAAAAATGCTGGATTTGCTTGCTTCGGAAGTGTATCAGAAATTTTAGATGACTTAACACACAACTCCGAAGAAGAAGTAATTCAATTAGTAAAACAACGTATTGCTGGATTAGAAAGTTTGAGAAAGCTCATTGGAGACAAAACTATGGATTACAAGCCTTGGGGTGGATACGAATTGTTTACTGATAATAATTCATACAACGCATGTATTGATAGTCTTACCCAGATAAATAATTTGATCCAACCTATCTTTAATGAATCTGTTTACTCCATAAAAGATAATTCTTTTGGATTTGAAAACATTAAACCTAAAGTGATTTTTAATTCTTTTGAGGGGCAAATTGATACTGGGAAAATGATGAAAGGGTTGTTGGATTTAGCATATAAAAATGACATCACTATTCTTAATTCCATTAATGTAGTTGATTTTGAAAATGTGGGTGAAACAGTTGAAGTTCGTTCTGATAAATTAGCTTTTAAAACCCAACAACTTTTCATTGCAACCAATGGGTTTTCGGAATTACTTGGCATCGACAAAGTAAAACCTGCCCGAGCTCAGGTGCTTATCACTAAACCTATTGATAATCTTAATATAAAAGGTACTTTTCATCTCGATAAAGGATATTACTATTTCCGAAATATCGACAGCAGAATCCTATTTGGAGGAGGAAGAAATTTAGATTTTGAAGGAGAAAAAACCTCAGAATTTGGTCAATCAGAAATCATTCGAAACGAATTAGAGCGAATTTTAAAAACTGTAATTCTGCCTAATACCTCTTTTGAAATTGATCAAAAATGGAGCGGAATAATGGGAGTTGGCAACCAAAAATCACCAATAATTAAATCAATTTCAAATCGTGTTCATTGTGGAGTTCGATTGGGAGGAATGGGTATTGCTATTGGTAATCAGGTTGGGAAACAACTTGCACAGCTTATCGATTAAATCAGTCCTTTTGTCTCATTTCTCAATCCGCTTTATATCCTCATTGTCATTCCCGTGAAAACGGGAATCTTATTCATTGAAATATCACAAAAGAATCATGCCTGAAGTGATTTCGTGTTAAGATTCCCGATCGGAGTCGGGAATGACAGATGAAAAAAATCTAATTAATGTTTTAATCTAACATTGGATACATTTTTTTCGTCAAAAATGTTTCGTAAAATGCTCGTTTTAAGATTCCTGCCGTAGCTTATCTTGAGCGATAGTCGAAAGGCAGGAATGACATTCTATATGTTCTTTTGATAGTTAACAAACCACGAAAACAGAAAAATTAACACTACTTTGTTTTGCATAGTACTATGTTTTTTATATATATTTGCATTAAATAATACTGAAATGAAAATTGAAAACACCAAATCGCAGATGAAAAAAGGAATTTTGGAATTCTGCATCTTAAGTATTATCAAAAAGAAAGAGGTATATCCTTCTGAGGTAATTGCTGAATTAAAAAAATCAGAATTAATAGTAAAAGAAGGAACAATTTATCCTTTGCTTACTCGACTAAAGAATGCTGAATTGCTTGGTTATCGCTGGCAAGAATCAACTTCTGGCCC
>JBMYYT010000173.1:0-5183 GCA_049609665.1 Flavobacteriales bacterium
TTCGCCAACTAAACCAAACTCCGTGGAGGAAAAACCACTATCCACTGCCTCAGTTTTTAATTTATTAATTGCTAATTGAACATCCTCCATCATATCACCCATATATCGCATTGGGTTATTAGTGTAAAAAGATGAATTTGTATTGTAACAAACTAACCTATATTTCATTACAGCCGCTCCGTATCCATTATTCAACAATTTTTGGACTAAATTCCACCCTAAATTACCTGAAAACATTTTGGTTGTATCTGTTGCTTTTGGTCCCAAAATCCAAGCACCTCCGTGGACAAGTAAAACAACTTTTGTGGTCGAATTATAATTATTAGGCAAATACAATTCCATATTCTGACGAGAAGAGGATGTTCCATAAACTACTCTTTTCACATAGCCTTGATTTCCTGAAACCGCAGGCTCACAAACTGAAGGTGGATCTTTGTCTTTTTTGCAATTTAGCAAGACCAATGATACAATGGCTAATGTGAGTAAGTATATTTTTTTCATATCTTAAATTTTAATAAACTCTTTCCACAGTTTTAATCCCCTTAATTTTTTTCATCTTATTCATCATCTCGTCCAGGTGTTTTGTATCATGAACCAAGGCTTTTAGTTCTCCTTTAAATATTCCATCCTCTGATGCTATATTAAGTGCTTTAATATTAATATTTAAACTGCTTGTAATCAAACTTGTAAGAGAATGAATTATCCCTATACCATCTATTCCTTTAAATTCTACTGCCACAGGAAAATCTTTGATAGATTGACTTTTCCACTTAGCTTTCAATACTCTATAAGCATTATTAGACATCATTTGAACTGCGTTCGGACAATTTACACGATGTATTTTTATGCCATCACTTACAGTCAAAAAGCCAAAAACATCATCTCCTGGGATTGGCGAACAACATTTAGCAATTGAATAATCTACTTGCTTTAAACTCTCATCTCCAAGTATTATGGATTCTTTAGATTTTCCACCAAAATTGGTGATAATCTCTTTTTGATCAGGTTTTTTACTCTTCGACTTTCTTCTAAACAAAGAAGTTAAAGCTGATTCTTTTTCAAATTTTAGATTTCCTCCTTTAACAACAATTGATTTAATTTTTGATAAATCAATATTTCCTTTAGCTATTTGAAAATTAAGTTCTAATGGGTCTTTTAATTCATAAAGTTTAACTAATTCACTTAAGTTTTTATCAGTGTAATTCACTTTAAGAGAATTTAACTTTCTCATCAAAGTTTCTTTTCCATCAGAAGCAAATTTCTTGATTTCTTCTTTAAGTGCTTGTTTTATATTGGTTCTGGCTTTTGATGTAACCACAAAATCCAACCATGCTTCTTTAGGTAGTTGCTTATTAGAAGTTATAATTTCAACTTGATCACCGCTGCTCAAGGCATAACTCAGAGGAACAAGCTTATGATTTACTTTGGCTCCAATACATTTTTTTCCAACATCCCCGTGAATATCAAAAGCAAAATCAAGAGCTGTCGCATTTTTTGGTAAAGTTCTTAATTCTCCTTTTGGAGTAAATACATAAATCTCCTCGGCATATAAATTTAGTTTGAAATCATCAATAAAATCTAAGGTATCAGCATCCTTGTTTTCAACCAAATCACGAATTTTATTGATCCAATCGTCAAATTTATTTTCTATTTTTTTCTTACTTCCTTTATATTTCCAGTGAGCCGCCATTCCTTTTTCAGCAATCTCGTCCATCCGTTGGGACCTAATCTGAACCTCTACCCATTTTCCCGATCCACTCATTACTGTGGTGTGAAGAGACTCGTAACCATTACTTCTTGGGTTAGTAATCCAGTCTCTTAATCGATCAGGATTCGGACGATAGAAGTCAGTTATGATAGAATACACTCTCCAAGCATCAGTTTTTTCATTCTCTGGCTTACTATTTAAAATTATTCGAATGGCAAACAGGTCATAAATCTCCTCAAAGGTCACTTTCTTTTTGTGAATTTTATTCCAGATTGAATAAATTGATTTAGGCCTTCCTTTAATGCTGTAATCAAGGCCTGTCTTATCTAATTCTCTTTTCAAAGGAGCAATAAACTGCGAAATAAATCGCGTTCTTACTTCTTTCGACTTTTCAAGTTTTCTTGCAATCTCTTGATAACTCTCTGGTTCTTTGAATTTTAATGATAAATCTTCTAACTCGGTTTTTACAGCATTCAACCCCAATCTGTGAGCAAGAGGTGCATATAAAAACAAAGTCTCTGAGGCAATTTTCAATTGCTTATCCTTTCGCATTGAACCTAATGTTCTCATGTTATGCAGTCTATCTGCCAACTTGATAAAGATTACACGCACATCATCTGGAAGAGTCAAAATCATTTTACGAAAATTCTCAGCTTGATCCGAAGTTTTAAAATCAAAAGCTCCCGAAATTTTGGTTAACCCATCAATTATTTTCTTTACTCTTCGTCCAAATAAATTTTCAATGTCTTCTAAGGTAACATCCGTATCTTCTACCGTGTCATGCAACAAAGCACAGGCAATTGAAGTAGCTCCTAAGCCAATTTCTTCAGTGCATATTCGAGCCACAGCAATGGGATGAGTAATATAAGGCTCCCCCGATTTTCTTCGCATACTCATGTGAGCATCCGCAGCATAATTAAATGCTTTTCGGATAAATGCAGTATCCTCTGGTTTGGTTCTGAACTTTTTTGAAGCTCTTAACAATCCTCTGTAATCCCTTAGTATTAATTTCTTATCGCTTTCTGTGTAGTCTTTCATTTATTGATTTAAATTCCATTATGAATATAGAAAACTTATTGAAAAGATTCATCCAAAACCTTGTATATTTGTATTCTAATTTTAATGACTAAAGTTCAGCATGTATAAACTGTTTGTAAGACCAATTCTTTTTCTTTTTGACCCAGAGAGAATTCATTATTTTGTTTTTAATTCTATTAAATTTTTATTTAAAATCCCTGGATTTAAGTCCATTGCAAAATCAATTCATACTGCCGAAAGTCCAAAATTAGAAAGGGAATTATTTGGATTAACTTTCAAGAATCCTGTGGGATTAGCTGCTGGTTTTGATAAAAATGCAGCTTTGTTTAATGAACTCTCGGCTTTTGGCTTTGGTTTTATAGAAATAGGAACTCTCACCCCACTCCCACAAGATGGAAACCCAAAAAAGAGAATGTTTCGACTCTCAGAAGATTCAGGATTGATAAACAGAATGGGATTTAACAACGATGGTGTAAAACTCGCTGTAGAAAAATTAAAAAATAATAAAGGAGTATTAATTGGAGGTAATATTGGAAAAAATAAAGTGACACCCAACGAAAATGCTGTGGACGATTATGTGATATGTTTCAACGAATTACATCCTTATGTAGATTATTTTGTGGTTAACGTAAGTTCTCCCAACACCCCTAATTTAAGAGCTTTACAAGATAAAAAACCATTAACTAAAATTTTATCTACATTGAAATCTCTAAACGAGGAAAAAGAAATTCAACGTCCCATTTTATTGAAAATCGCACCCGATTTAACGGACTCGCAGTTGGATGATATTATTGAAATTGTGGCAGACACCAAGATTGAAGGTGTGATTGCGACTAACACAACCATTTCAAGAGAGAATTTAAAAACGGATAAGGAAAAAGTAGAGAAAATAGGAAATGGTGGAGTTAGCGGAAAGCCGGTTGGAGAAAGAAGTACAAAAGTAATTCGATACCTGAGTACTAAGAGTAATAAAGCATTTCCAATTATTGGTGTGGGTGGAATACATTCCGCTGAAGATGCTATTGAAAAAATAGAAGCAGGAGCTGATTTGGTTCAGATTTACACTGGGTTTGTGTACGAAGGACCTTCGATAGTTAAGAAGATTAATAAAGCTATTTTGAAAAGAAGTTAGAAGTTAGAAGTTAGAAGTTAGAAAATGAATCCATTTTCATCTGTCATTCCCAACTCCGATTGGGAATCTTATCACGAGAATAATTAACAAATGGACTGACCAAAAAGAAAGGACAAAAAATTTAATATTTCATGCAAGAAAACAAAACAATAAAACTAATAGAATGTCCTCGTGATGCGATGCAGGGGATTCACGATTTCGTGCCTACACAACTCAAAGCTGATTATATCAATCAATTGCTATCAGTTGGTTTTGACACGATTGATTTTGGAAGTTTTGTATCTCCAAAAGCAATTCCTCAACTTAAAGATACCGCAGAAGTACTCTCAAAACTAAACTTGGACAACACAACCTCTAAGCTATTGGCGATTGTTGCCAACAAAAGAGGTGCCGTGGATGCTTGTGAGTTCGAAGAAATCAACTACTTGGGGTTTCCATTCTCTGTTTCAGAGACTTTTCAGCAAAGAAACACGAACTCAAGTATCGAAGAATCTCTTTCAAGAGTGGAAGAAATTCAGAATCTATGTTTGAAAAACAACAAAAAATTGGTGGTTTATTTATCCATGGCATTTGGAAATCCTTATGAAGATAAATGGAACGAAGATATTGTAGCTCAATGGTCTGAAAAGTTATATAAAAAATTGGATGTCAAAATTTTAGCTTTATCCGATACAATTGGGAGTTCAAACAAAGAAACAATCACCTCGTTGTTTAGTACGCTCATTCCAGAATTTGAAGAAGTAGAATTTGGAGCTCACCTCCATACTACCCCAGATACTTGGAAGGAAAAAATAAAAGCCAGTGTGGACAGCGGATGCAGAAGATTTGACGGAGCAATAAAAGGCTATGGCGGATGTCCAATGGCAGCAGATAAACTCACTGGAAACATGCCTACTGAAAAAATGCTTTCCTATTTCGAAGAACAAGAATTTGCCATGGGAATAGAACACGGACAGTTTCTGGAATCCTTGAAAAAATCGAATGAGATTTTTAATTCTTATTTTTAATCAATAAAAACATTAAAAATTAAGTTATATAGTTTGATTTTAAGAAAAAAAGAGTTTTCTTTGCAATCTCAAAAAATAACAGAAGATGTCAAAAGTTTGTCAATTAACAGGAAAAAAAGTACAGTCAGGTAATAATGTTTCATTCTCATTGAGAAGAACAAGAAGAAAATTTTACCCAAATTTAGTAACAAAGAATTTTCACTTACCAAGTGAAGACAGAACTATTAAATTAAAAGTGTGTACGAGAGCTTTAAGAACTATCGATAAGAAAGGAATTGAAGCAGTAATAAAAGAATCA
>JBMYYT010000174.1:0-5118 GCA_049609665.1 Flavobacteriales bacterium
CCTATATTAGTTAATGTTTTTATGGATAAGTTAAAACAATTTCAAATAGACGAAAATGGAAACATTCTTAAAACTACCGTTAAGACAACAGATATTTACAGTTTGTTTTACACCGAGAAAATCATTAAAATAGATGAAGTTGGTGAACCTATGTACGATGATGAAGGAGATCAAATATACATTACATCCAGAACTCCAATTTTCACAACAGATATTCTTGGAATTGAATTCCACGAAGATTGGTATTTAGCTAAAAATAGTTTCCAATTAAAAAAAGAAGTTAAAGGAATAGTTTTATTAATCGGAGATTATGATGATAAAGGTGTTCTTCGTGGATTAAAAAAAATCCCAGCATACATTAGTTTTGAAGATTAATCAGTGAAATATTCTTCGTGAGATTCTGAATCAAGTTCAGAATGACTTTTCAGTTTTATTTATAATTGAAAAGATAATTCGTAATTTCAAATTCGTAATTAACTAATTACTTTTCACTAATAACTATTCACTAAGAAAAATGTGGGAAATACAAAAAAGAGGATTCAAAGGATTTTTGGCAATTGAGAAATCATTGTCGGATAATTCTATTGAAGCTTATTTGAGAGATTTGGACAAACTCACCCAATACTTGGAGTTAGAGAACAAATCAAGCTTCGCTCCTACTCAGATCACTCTCAATGATTTACAACATTTTTTGGCTCATGTTTATGAATTAGGTTTAAGTGCACGATCCCAAGCCAGAATCATTTCGGGAATCAAAGCTTTTTATAATTATTTAATTCTTGAAAACATCACGGATAAAAATCCAGCTGAGTTACTGGAAAGTCCAAAAATTGGACGCAAACTGCCAGACACATTATCTACCGAAGAAATAAACTCATTAATTTCAGCAATTAATCTCAGTTCATCAACAGGAGAACGAAACAAGGCTATACTTGAAACTTTGTACGGTTGTGGACTTCGTGTTTCTGAATTGGTCAATCTCAAAATTTCCAATATCTATTTTGATGAAGAGTTCATAAAAGTAGTGGGAAAAGGTGACAAAGAACGATTAGTTCCAATAAGTGGATCGGCAATTAAACAAATCAGAATCTATTTGGAGCAAGTGCGAGTTCATCAAAATATCAAACCAGGTTTTAAAGATTTTGTGTTTCTTAATTCGAGAGGAAAATCTTTAACACGCGTAATGATTTTTACTATAATTAAGCAACTAACCGAAAAAGCGGGAATAAATAAAACCATTAGTCCACATACATTTAGACATTCATTTGCTACCCATTTAGTCAATGCTGGAGCAGATTTAAGGGCCGTTCAGGATATGTTGGGACATGTTTCTATTACTACCACAGAAATCTATATGCATCTTGACAGGAGTTATCTGCATGAAGAAATTAAAAAGTTTCATCCGAGGAAGTGAATTGAATAACTAAAGTTGGGCTTCGAGACATCCGCCTGAGGCGGACCCTCAGCACGTAGAATGTGTAAAAATGAAACTGGCTATGGTTATAAGCTAAAGTATTGTTTTAATGGAAGTTTTTGTCCTATTGAGTGATTTTTCGGAATAAAATGAAGAAAAATTGTATCGAAATACGACAAAAAAAACCGTTTCAATTTCTTGAAACGGTTTTAAAAGTGTTTGAAACTTTAAATTTACTTAATTACCAATCTTTCAGTAACTATTGATTTGTTATGAACCACTCTCAATAAATAAACTCCTGCCGCTTGAGCGGTAAGGTTTAAATCTTTGGTTGTAGTCCCTTCAAAATCAGCGATGTTTCCATCAGAAATAATTTTCCCAGAAATATCAATTACTTGCCATGAAACGTTTTTTGTCGCATCATCTGATTTAAATGTAAACTTAAATTCACCTAATGATGGATTTGGGAATGCTTTAAGCTCTAAGTTTAATTCAGGTTTTGGAGTAATTACATTTTTAGATGGTGCTGGATAAGTTTTGATGTAAACTGTTACAAACGGAAATCTCTTTTTCCCTTTATTTCTCTCGTTAATTGCATCAATAATTTCTAACTTATCATCCAAGTCAGAGAATTTTTGAGGAACATCTTTTCCTTCTTCTAAAATGTGAGTTGAAGTTTTACCAGCTTCGTCAGTCTTTTTAATCCACTTAGCTACACCACTTTCCATTCGGATGATTGTAGTCTTGTCAAAATTCCATTCAAATTTATTTCCCCCTAAAATTGCTCTTTTCACATGGTAAGTAACTTTGTCGGCTCTATTTCCTAAAGTAACTTCTTTGGTTAAAGAATGACCATTTCTTGTATAAACAATTGAAATTTTCTCACCCCAATCTTTAGATTTGATTTGGTTCTTTAATTCAACAGCAGTATTAACGTTAACTCCATTTACACTTAATATAATATCATTTTGTCTTAAATCGTGAACTTTGGCAGCTCCATTTTCAAGAACGTCTGATATTCTTACTCCTTCAGTTGTTGCTTTTTTCATTGAAATTCCTAAATATCCATTTCCTTGAGAAAATGCGGATAAAGAAATAGCAACTGATAATAATGCGGTAATAATTAATTTCATAATATGTTTTTTTGTTCTGTACAAACTTACGCAATATAAGTTCATTTTGTTACTCATAATTTGTTAAAATTTTACAAAATAACGTGTTAATAAATAAGTTACGAGGCAAAAACCTGAACGGCATAAATTCGATTTGTTTTCTTATCATAAGAAAATCGTATTGAAGTTTTTTTAAATCCTTTCTCCATAATATTCTTAAAATGGGGTTTCGAATTATACCACAAATTAAAAAGATGCTTCGCTGTTTTGGAATAAGTTGACATATACACCACTTTCCCTCCTCTTTTTGCCGAATTTACATCTTTTTGGAGATAAGAATAAGCTATGTTTTCTCCGACAAATCTAAATTTACCTCCATAAAAATCAGTTCGTTTCATTGGAGTTTTCTTAGACTTAGATTTTTGATTATGTGAAAGTTTCTTGGCGCTTTTTAAATATACTGCATGGTCAGTTGCTGCTAAATTCAAGATAGAATCCAAGATCAATATTGGTTTTCTTTTTTTTCTTCTTACTGCATTTACTTCTTTTAGAATTAGAGCTTCAAGCTTTTCTTGATTCAGATTATTACCATCAATTATATCGGAATCAGAAATTGAAAACGAACTGAAAAAGAGAATAGAAATAAATAAAAAGAAATAATTAAAAGTCTTCATAACGAATTAAAGTGCAAGTTCGGGTTAAGAACGAAAAAATGCTTATTTTTATTTCAATGAAATTACACAATATAATATACAAAAGTTTGGGTATCATTTCGGTTTTCGGAATACTGATTCTTTTCGCAAATACTGCTCCTACTTTAAAAAAAATAAAAAGTGTAACAAAATCTACTGCCGTTTGGGGATTCTATGGACATAAGAAAATCAATAGATTGGCAGTGTTTACTTTACCAAAAGGAATGTTTTCTTTTTATAAAAAAAACATCGAATACATAACCGAACATGCTGTGGACCCTGACAAACGCAGATATGCTGTGGAAGGAGAAGCTCCCAGGCATTATATCGACATTGACCATTATCACAACGATAGCCTCACTCCTTTTCAGTATGTGCCAAGAGTTTGGAAAAAAGCTGTAGAAAAATTTACAGAAGACACTTTACAAGCCTATGGAATTGTTCCTTGGCATGTTAATGTAATGCATTATAGATTGACCAAAGCATTTAAAGAAAAAGACTTTAACAGAATTCTAAAACTTTCTGCAGAAATAGGACATTATGTGGGAGATGCTTCCGTTCCCCTTCATACTACCGAAAATTATAACGGTCAATTGACGGGTCAAAGAGGAATACATGGTTTCTGGGAGTCAAGAATACCTGAATTATTTTCGGAAGAATATGATTTTTTTGTGGGTCAAGTGGAATATATCGAAAACCCATTATTTTATATTTGGAATACTGTGGAAAGCAGTCATAATGCAGTGGATTCAGTATTAAGTTTTGAACGAAAGCTTGATACAAATTATCCTTCGGATAAAAAATATGCATTTGACAATCGTGGAAACCGAACAATAAAAACTTACTCCAAAGAATACAGCAAAGAATACCAAGATATGCTTGACGGAATGATTGAACGCAGAATGCGTTCCTCAATCATTGCTGTTGGTAGCTTTTGGTACACCTGCTGGATGAATGCAGGACAACCCGATTTAACTCAAATCAAGAAAAAAGTTCTAACTGAAGAGGAAAAAAAAGAACAAGAAAAATTAGACAAAGCCTATAAAAAAGGAAAAATTAAAGGGAGAGAGCACCAACACTGATGATTTTTTTCTCTTAATTAATTATTCTTGAACCTCTTCTTTTTCTCTTTATAGGCTTTTAGCATTTTTTTTTGAGCTTCAGTATATACAGCCATTTTCTGAGCTTTAAATTTCTTTTTAGCAGCTTTTTTTTCCTTTTTCGGGAGTGTTTTTAGTTTAGCTTCTTTTTTAGCTTTTTTAATTGCCTTTAGCTTAGTTTTTTGTGCATCAGTTAAAGTTGCTTTGAAAGCTGCTTTATCTTTTTTAAGCTCTTTTTTCTCCGCTTTAGTTAATTCTATTTTTTCCTTTTTAGCTTTTTTTGCTTCTTGCGCTACTGTGATAGTTGAAAAGGCAAAGAATGCTACTAATATTAAAAGTATCTTTTTCATTTTGTTGTTTTTTTATTGATTGTATAAATATGACGATATTAATAAATATATCCTTTGTTTTAGGAAAGAAAGAGAATAATTCTAAACAAAAGCTCCCAATTACTTGGAAGCTTTTGTTATTCTTGTTGTCTCACTAGGGCTCCCTTCGACTCGCTATCGCTCGCTCAGGATAAACTTCTCGCCAAAAACTTCAATGCATAAAAAAAGCTTCCTGTTTAGGAAGCTTTCCTTGTTTTCTGTTGTCTCACTAGGGCTCGAACCTAGACTCTTCTGTACCAAAAACAGACGTGTTGCCAGTTACACCATGAGACATTCTCGTTTTGAGAGTGCGAATATAAAAACATTCTGTTTTTAATTCAAATATTTAAATTAATTTTTATCCTTCGAATGTGAAAGAAAGTTGCCACATTCTGGTTCTTAGTTTTTCTAAAGGACTTGAAAAGTATGTTT
>JBMYYT010000175.1:0-5101 GCA_049609665.1 Flavobacteriales bacterium
AAACCTAATAAGGGAGAACTTTCTGTTTTTACTCCAACGTTGAGGTTGTTGAATGATAAAAACGCAAGGAAACAAGCTGCCACAAATACATCCGCCATGCTGTATTTTCCGATATACGAAGCTATTTTTAATAGTTTAGAATTTGAATTATTCTTTTCTAAAAGGAAGTGTCGATAATAGAGAAAAAGTTTTGTAAAAGGACTCAGAATACTAAAAACCAAAATAGCAATTCCAACAACATAGTTGTTTCCTTGGAACAGGGTTTGTATTAAACCTAATGCAGATTTACATTGATAAAAGAAATACATTTTTCCATCAAATGTTTTCGAAATTCCAAGTCCATTAACCTCTAAGTCTTGCATAAATGCTCCTAATTCAAGAAAAGGAACACAAATACCAATGCAAAGTGTAACCAATGAAATGTGCAATAAAGCAATTCCTAATTGTTTTTTTGAAAGATTGAATTTTTTGAATCCAATAAAAGCAAAACCTCCGAAAAGTAGTAGAGTTATTAAACTAAAAAATCCTAAAGTGTTGGCTTTGTCTTTTGCAACTACCAATTTTTTTAATCTGTCGCGAGAAGTTTTTTTGGTATTGTCCCATTCGCTGGAGTTAATATAATCTTTGAAATCCAAAAGACTGGATTGGAAATTAAGTTCACTGGCATAAGCTACTTTGTAACGTTGATACTTACTAAGTTTTTGATGAATGGAATAACCTAAATATAAGTTTGAAATCAAGAACGCAATAGAAATGATTCTGAAAATTAGTTTATTCATAATTTATTTTTTAAGGATAGTTTTCCTTTTTCTGAAAGTAAAATAGCCACATTTTTTGTTGATTTAAAATGAGAAAAAACAATAATCATCATAACAGTGATAGGCACCGAAAGTACCATGCCTACTATGCCCCAGATTACTCCCCATACACTCAAGGATAAAATCACCACAAGCGAACTTATGTTGAGCGAATTTCCCATCATTTTGGGCTCAAGAAAGTTTCCTACAATGAGTTGAACCAGACCTACAAGAACAAGAACTAAGATAAAAGGAGTAAAACTTTCTCCTCCCTCTTGAATCAGTGCCATCGTGGCTGGAAATACAGTGGCAATTAGTGATCCTACTGAAGGAATGTAGTTCAAAATAAAGATACAGAAAGACCAGAACAGAGCGAAGTCAACATCAATTGCAATAAGAATTAAGAAACTGGCAAAAGCAGTGATAAAACTAATCAATGTTTTAATTGAGATGTATTTTCCAAGTGAATAGTCAATTTGGAGAAGTATTCCATTAATCTCATCGTATTTTTCTTTGTCAGAATATATAGCTCTTTTTTTGAGAGCAAATGAACTCTCTTCCATAAGAATGAATATCAAATAAATAAGAATTAAAAACACATTCGAAAATAAATCACTGATTGAATTAAGAAAACGTGTTGCAATATTTTGGAAATCTATGCTGCCACTTAGATTTGATAGTCTTGATTCCAATCCAAGTCCAAGATTAGCATCAACTGTTTGGATTATTTTATCCATGTTTTTGGAATAGGTATCCAATGAACCTGCTAAGTTTTCGGCATTGAACAAAACAAGATTTGCAAATAAACCAAGCAATGAAATCAATACCAGAGAGGCAATGACAGTTTTAATCCATCTTGGAATTTTCGATTTAATCCATGAGGATTTATCCATGAATTCTCGTATTTCTTTGATTATAAACCAAAGAAATATGGCTAAAATAAGAGGAATTATAATAGATTGTGCCATTACAAGAATTGCCACAATGATTGAAATTATAAATAATGTTAATCCAATTTTTTGTAATTTCATAATGTTGTAAATTTGATTCTTAAAAGTACGTAAGTTATCTTACATTTCAATATTAATACCCACATCAAGCTTGAAAAAATTTGACATTCCCACCCAATACAAATCCAGTATAATTGCTGGAATAAAGGAGAAGAGAAGAGATTCTGATAGGATGAAAAAGGATTTTTCGCCCTCAATCTTGGAATTTGATAAAGTAGAATTTGTCTTAGCTAGACATTTCGGCTTTTGTTATGGTGTAGAAAACGCAGTAGAAAAAGTGTATAAAATTTTGGATGAATATCCAGATAAGAATATCTATTTATTAAGTCAGATGATTCACAATCCTACGGTGAATGAGGATTTATTGGACAGAGGGATTCAATTTATCATGGATACAAAAGGAAATCAGCATATTCCTTGGGAGGATATCAATAATGAAGACATTGTAATTATTCCTGCTTTTGGAACTACATTAGAAATAGAGGAGATTTTAAAAAACAAATCTATAAACATCGAACAATACGATACCACTTGTCCTTTTGTAGAAAAAGTGTGGAAGAGATCAGAAAAATTGGGTAATGAGGAGTACACAATAATTATTCATGGAAAAGCCGAACACGAAGAAACTCGGGCAACTTTTTCTCATGCTGGCGAAAAAGGAAAAACAGTTATTGTTAAAAATATGAAAGAGGCTCAACTCTTGGCACAATTTATTGATAAGCAATTACCAAGTGAGGATTTTTACACTTTTTTTGAAGGAAAATTTTCAGAAGGATTTGACCCAGAAGTGGATTTGAATAAAGTAGGTGTTGTCAATCAAACTACTATGCTGGCAACCGAAACACAGGATATTGCTCAATATTTTAAAGATAAAATGATAAGTGTTTATGGAGAAGAAGATTTAAAAAATCATTTTGCAGATACTCGTGACACACTGTGCTATGCTACTAATGATAACCAGAAAGCAACTCTCGAGCTTATGCAGCAAGAAGGTGATTTTGCGGTTGTTGTAGGGGGATACAATAGCTCAAACACCATGCATCTGGTTGAGTTGTTGGAACAAAAATTTAAGACTTATTATGTCCAAAATGCGCAAAGAATAGAAAGTAAGAGTTGTATAAATCATTTTGATATTCACAAAAAAAAGGAATTTAAAACAGATTTTATCTCTAATTTAGAGAAAGATAAATACCGAATTATAATTACTTGTGGTGCCTCCTGTCCTGATAGTGTGTTGAACCAAGTAATAGAAAAAATTGTAGCAGTAATCAATGAAAAATAGAGTTTCCATATTAATATTTTCCCTGTTCATGTTATCCGGATTCAATGGATTATCGGAGGTTCAGGCAATTTTTAATTACAAACAATTCCAAGCGCCAAATCAAGGAATATATATTGAGAGTTATTTGTCATTTGTTTCTTCTTCTCTCAGATATAAAGCTACTGATTTGAATCAATTACAAGCAAGATTAATGGTGACTCAAATCCTAAAGAGAAACGATTCAATAGTTGATTTTAAGAAATACTCTGTGCTTGGTCCTGTCTTAAAAGATAGTGTTGCTGTTGATTTTAAGGATCAAAAACGATTTTTTGTAAACCCAGGTGTCTATGAAATTGAAATAGAGATTCAAGATTTGAACGATTCGCTTAAAAGGAGTGTGTCAATTGCTAAATTTTTAACTATATCTCCGTATGATTTAGAAACCAATCTTTCTGATATTGAGCTGATTGATTATTTAAAGAAAACTGAAGATAAAAAAAACTCATTCTCAAAATCTGGTTATGATATTTATCCAATGATATCAAATTATATCCCTTCGGATGTTATTAAATTAGCTTTTTATTTTGAAATATATAGCAAAAAGAAAAATCAAAAAGTTCTGGTCAAAGAATATATCGAGACTTTTTATGGGAATAAATTATTGCCGAGTTATATCAAACGATCGGTTAAAAATTTGAAGGAAGTTACTCCAATTATTCATGCTTTTGATATTTCTAAATTATCTTCAGGAAATTATAACCTTGTGGTTGAAATAAGGGATTCCAACAATCAAATTATTACTTACAAAAAGGTTTTTATTCAAAGAGTGAATACCATTATTGAACCTAAAAAAGATACTTTGGTCGAATCTGAAAGTTTAACTTATGGGATTTCTTCTGATTCATTGGAGTATTATTTGGGGGCATTACTTCCTATAGCAAATACACTGGAATATAGAGCGCTAACAGGTAATTTGGATAAATTAACTGAGGAGCAAAAGGAGAATTATTTCATCAATTTTTGGCAAACTCGATATGGAGTTAATGGAATTACGGAATGGGAGAAATATCGAAAACGTGTGTTATATGTTGAAGGAAGATTTGGGAATAAAGTGAAGCAAGGATATTTGACCGATATGGGGAGGGTATATTTAAAGTACGGAGCTCCCAATGATATTATCGAAAAACTAAATGAACAGGGAACTTATCCCTATGCCATTTGGCATTATTACCGAGCTAATAACCGTTCGAATGTTCGATTTGTTTTCTATCACTCAACTGCTGTTTCTCAAGATTTTGAATTGATACACTCCGATATGCCTGGAGAAATCACCAACAATAATTGGAAGTATATGATAAATATGAGAGTAGGAGGTAAGGATAATCGAGTAGATGAGGATGATAGAAGAATGAGGTGACATTATTCATACTTTTTACCAATTTTCCAGTCTGAATAATCATCAACAAACTGCCATCTCCCATTTGTTTTTTTTATAAAAATAAATCTTCGGCAAATCCCAGCACGACATTTTGAAGCATAAAGATAACAGCCCTTGTCAAACGATTTATTAAAAACTGGGCGATAAATTTTAACACCATTCACACAATAATTTGAATCTTTACAAGGGCTATCTATAGTCTCAAAAAGATAATAACTCTTATTTAAAATATTTAGATTTATTATTGTATCTTTTTTTTCTTGAAAAATTTGTTTCCTTAAAAGTGAGATGTATTCTTTTTCTAAAGCGGTATCAAAAATATGTAGGTAGTTTTGTTCAAAATCCATTAGAAAAGAATTGTATTCCTCATTCCAATCCTTTTCAATTCGTAAATCAAAATATTTTGTTGGTTCATATTTATAAGCAAAAAGAGTATCAGAAATAAACACTTGAATTTTTCTGCTTTTCATTAACTCCGTAATAGTATCGGAAGTACTATCAATCTTTCTTAAAAGAGCCTCTCTTTTCTCTATTGAGAAAGAATCAGTGATTGAAGCAAAATTTAAAGAAAAGAAATCTTTCGTGATTTTATAGA
>JBMYYT010000176.1:0-5088 GCA_049609665.1 Flavobacteriales bacterium
CAGGTTTATTACTGGCAAATTTTATGATTGGCTTGTGGAAGATAAACTAAAAAAATTCCCTGAAGAACCTTTAAAATCTTTGAGTTTATTAAAGCATATTTTTAAAACTCTATGGCTTGTTTTAGGAATGATTGCACTCGGATATTTAGTAGTTGACGAATCACAACAAAGTAATTTAATTGATGAATTCAAAAAAGTTTTATACATAGGGATTGTATTATCAATAACCGTTATAGGCGCAAGTGCAACAAATATCTGGTTTAAACACGATATTAAAAAAAAGATAGAAACTAATCAAGACCCTACAAGCTTTCAGTTTTTGAGGTATGTTGCTGTTGTGGGAATATATTTTGTAGGAATTGTGTTTTGTTTGTTGGTTTTTCCATCTCTAAAAGGAGTTGCACAAACAGCTTTGGGCGGTGCAGGAGTAATTACAATAATTGCAGGGTTTGCTTCACAAGAGGCTTTATCTAATGTGGTTGGCGGTATTTTTATCATCATTTTTAAACCTTTTAAGGTAGGCGACTTAATCAAGGTTACGGATTCGATGGTGGGCAGAGTGAGTGATATTACACTTCGACATACAGTAATAAGAAATTTTGAAAATAAAATGATTGTCATCCCAAATTCGATAATTAATAAAGAAAAGTTGATTAATTATGACATGGGAGAACTCAAATGTTGCGAAAGAATAGAAATAGGAATTTCATTTGATAGTGATATTGAGTTGGCTAAGAGAATAATGCAAGAAGAATGTGAAAATCATCCCTTAATACTTGATAACAGAACCGAAGAAGAAAAACAAGAAGGTTTACCAATGGTTAAAACAGCTTTAATTCACCTTAATGATTCATCCATGACGATAAGAGCTTGGACCTGGGAAAGAAATTACAGTGATAGTTTTCAACTTAAAATTGATGTGCTTGAGAGCATAAAAAAGCGATTTGATAAAGAGGGAATAAAAATTCCTTTTCCTTCCAGAACTGTCGTGATGAAGGAAAACAATTAGATAAATCGTAATAAAATGAAAACAAGTAGATTAGAAGCGTTTAGTGACGGAGTTTTAGCCATTATCATCACCATAATGGTGCTGGAATTAAAAGCTCCCGAAGATAATACTTTTACCGCATTATTGGCAAAAACACCTGTTTTTATCAGTTATGTGTTTAGCTTTATTTATTTAGGTATTTATTGGAATAATCATCATCATTTGTTTCAAATAACGCAAAAGGTTAACGGAAAAATTCTATGGGCAAACCTTCATTTACTTTTTTGGTTGTCCCTTATCCCTTTCACCACTGCTTGGATTGGCGATAATTTTGAAGTTAAATTACCCATAATTGCGTATGGAGTGGTATTGTTATTTTGTGCTATTGCATACTTCATATTACAATCGGCTATTATTAAATCTCATGACAATGAATTTCCTTTACGAAAAGTTGTAGGGTCGGATGTTAAAGGAAAAATATCTATTGCTTGCTACATTTTAGGAATTGGAACTACATTTTTAAATACTTGGGTTGCCATTGGATTTTATATTATTGTAGCAATCATTTGGCTCGTTCCTGACAAACGAATAGAACAAGTTTTGTAATAATCATTATTTCGTATCTTTAAGATATTTGATACTTCAATACAATGAGCACAGTAAAAACCTACCATAAAGTAAATTCCCAAGAAGTAAACACCAGTTTTGGGATTTCTAAAATGGAAGATATTTACGAAAAACGCAAGGGTGCTGTGGATGAGCCTCACAGACATAATTTTTACACGGTTTTAGTGATTAAGAGAGCAAACGGAGTTCACAAAATAGACTTTAATTCCTATGATTTAAGTGAAAATCAAGTTTTTTTTGTTGCGCCAGGTCAGGTGCATCAAGTTATTGAAAAGGAGAAATCTATTGGTTTTGTAATGACCTTCTCTAATCAGTTTTTGATTGAGAATTCTATCCCACTTTCATTTATAGAAAGTCTCAATTTATTTCAAAATTATGGTCAAAGTCCTCCATTAGCTCCAAATATTGAACAATTTGATAGAATTGAATCCTTTACTCAAGAAATTTACTCCCTATTTTTTAGTGATAAACACCTAAAACATTTTTCAATAGGCTCATTTTTAAAACTCTTATTAATCGAGTGTAACAATTTATGCTCTATTAATCCTGTGGAAGAAAAAGTAGATTTATCGGGCGATTCGGTTATTCGAAAGTTTAAACAATTGGTAAATCAATATTATAAAACCGAGCACAGCACCAGTTTTTATGCCAATGAACTCCATATTTCTCCCGATCATCTGAATCGAGTAATAAAAACAAGCATTGGCAAAACTGCCAAAGAATACATTCAAACAAGAATTGTAACCGAAGCCAAAAGATTGATTTATTTTACCGATTTATCTAACAAAGAAATAGGGTATGAGTTGGGTTTTAACGAACCGGCCAATTTTAGTGCATTTTTTAAAAAACACACGCAAGTTTCGCCTTCAAACTTTAAGAAAATAGAAACAAACATTTAATACATCATGATATAAAAACCATCTGAAATGTCAAACATAAAGTTAGTAGTAGAAGAAAGAGCAGCAAATATTGGTAATTTTTTAGTAGGTAGATTATTGCCATTTCGTCAAAAAAGAATGGTGGGTCCTTTTATTTTTATAGATCACATGGGACCTGTAACTATGAGTGAACGTGACAACTTTGACGTGCTGCCTCATCCTCATATTGGACTTTCAACACTCACATATTTGTTTGAAGGCAGCATCATGCACCGAGACAGCATAGGAACAATATTAGAAATTAAACCAGGTGCAGTGAATTGGATGACAGCCGGTAAAGGTGTAGTACATTCTGAAAGAACACCCGAATATTTACGAGATTCAACATTAAAAATGCACGGTTTGCAAATTTGGGTTGCTCTGCCCAAAAATAAAGAACTAATTGAACCTCAGTTTTCTCATATTAAAAAGGAGGAAATACCTGTATGGAGTGAAGGCGATTTGCACTATAAATTAATAGCAGGCGAGGCTTTTGAGAAAACATCTCCTGTTCCTGTTTTTAGCAAATTGTTTATGATAGAAATAAAAAGTACAGTGAGACAAGAGGTAAACATTGGAGAACACCTTTATGGAGAAGCTGGTTTATATATTCTGGAGGGTTCAATAGAGAGTGAAGGTAATACTTTTGAAAACAAGCAATTATTAATTGCAAATGACAGTACACTTTGTTCTTTTACAATGAATGCAAATACGACCATTTATATTTTTGGAGGTGATCCTTTTCCTGAAGAAAGATTCATTGACTGGAACTTTGTTTCCTCCAGTAAAGAAAGGATAGCAGAAGCTAAACAAAAATGGAAAATACAACAATTTCCAAAAATTGAAGGCGACTCTGATGAGTTTGTACCTTATCCAACTTTAGAGCGAAAATAATTCGATTTCATTCAGTTTTTTTTCAAAAAAACCGCCAATCTGATTCTTAAAACTAAAGAAAAATCGATACAATTTTCTAAATATCGGGTTTTCATAAGTTTTCCTCGAATTCTCATATTTCAAGACCGTAAGAATTGCCCCACCTTTGTAGTGTACAAATAACAAAAGCACTATGAAACGTAAGGAATTTTTAAAAAAAGCACTTTTGGGAGGAGTAGCAACTGTGCTTGCTCCACAAGTATTAAAAGGAATAAATAATACTCCTGCAAAATCAACCTACGATAAGTTAATGAATCAGGTGGGGTTTAATCATCTGCCTAACAAAAATATAAAAAAAATGAACACAGTAATTCACAAAGCAAATACAAGAGGAAATGCAAACCACGGTTGGCTTAAATCTAAGCACACATTTAGTTTTGCAAATTATTACAACCCAGAAAGAATGAACTTTGGCGTGCTACGCGTATTGAATGATGATATTGTAGCTGCAGGAAATGGATTTGGAACACATCCACACGATAATATGGAGATTGTTTCTATTCCTTTAGCTGGAAATTTGGAACACAAAGACAGCATAGGAAATAAAGCCGTAATCAAAGAAGGAGATGTTCAAGCAATGAGCGCAGGAACTGGAGTTACCCACTCGGAGTACAACCAAAGCAAAGAAAAAGAAGTGAAATTTCTTCAAATTTGGGTGTTCCCAAACAAAAAGAATGTAACCCCTCGCTATGACCAAGTTTCGATAAAAGACATCAAAAAAGACAATAAGTTTTACCAAATAGTTTCTCCAAACAAAGAAGATGGAGGAGTATGGATAAATCAAGATGCTTGGTTTCACTTGGGAGATTTTAAGAAAGGAAAAACGGATACTTATTCCATCAAGAAAAAAGGAAACGGAGTGTATGCTTTTATTTTAAAAGGTGATGCAACCATCAATGGTCAAAAACTAAACGAAAGAGATGGATTTGGAATTTGGGATATTGATAAACTAAACGTAACTGCCGACAGTAACACGGAAATCTTATTGATGGAAGTACCAATGAAACTTTAAAAAAAACAGAAAAACATGGAAATAACACTGAAAGAATTTAAAACAAAAGGATTTGCAATTGCAACCGAAAATGGGAAAAAAGCAGGTGAAATGACTTATTCAATCCCTGGTGATGAATTTATCATAATTGATCATACAGATGTAAGCCCTGAGTTTAAAGGAAAAAGTGTGGGCAAAAAAATACTGATGAAAGTAGTGGAAATGGCCAGAGAAAAAAACATAAAAATACTACCACTTTGCCCGTTCGCCAATGCCATGTTT
Source organism: Flavobacteriales bacterium (assembly GCA_049609665.1). Taxonomy (GTDB): domain Bacteria; phylum Bacteroidota; class Bacteroidia; order Flavobacteriales_D; family CAJJDF01; genus CAJJDF01. Next base: position 4,739 of record JBMYYT010000176.1, read on the forward strand.
AAGAAAATGACCGATATTCAAGATGTACTGAAGCAGTAATTTATAAACCATAAAAAAACAAAACAAATGATCAAGAAACTATTAAACCCAGGAGCTTACACAACCAATGTAAGTTTAGCATTATTAATACTTAGAGTAGTTGCAGGTGCAGCTATGCTTACTCACGGAGTAGGAAAATTTGAAAGCCTTTTTAGTGGCGAACCTATAAGATTTCCAGACCCGATAGGAATGGGAGCAACAACCTCACTTGCACTCGCAGTTTTTTCCGAAGTATTGTGTTCCATTCTTCTAATTGTAGGATTAGGAACTCGGTTTGCTGCAATTCCATTGCTTATTACCATGTTGGTAGC
>JBMYYT010000177.1:0-5058 GCA_049609665.1 Flavobacteriales bacterium
GTATATTACTCACATACAATTCAACAGGCTTAATCTTCAACCGAATTTCTGATGGAAAAGGTGGCTTATCTAATGGCATTTCAAAACTGCCATCTTCCCATATTCTTAATTTGGGAATTTCTAAGCCTTTTGGTAGGTTTGTGTCTATACCTAAATTTGCTATAATGCTAAATTCTCCCGAAAGATCAAGATAACCTCGTCCTTCTTCTTTTCCAATACTTAAACTATCGGGTTTAAATGAAAAGACATTAGCAATACCAATCGCAGGAATGTCATCACTAAAAGCTGTAATGTCAAAACCACCATTAACCATTCCAACTGTAACTTCAATTTCCGCTTGATTACCATTTTCATCTTTAAAACCTGGTACTGTTAAAGAACCACGAATATTAGAATTTACAACTGAATTTTGTTTTAACGTTAAATCAAAGGCATCAAAAGTTACCTTAAAGCCGTTATCGCCTAATTTAATGTGTAACAAATCTCCTGCATTAGTAGCAAATAAAGATAGTGTTCCTGAAACTCCTCCTGTTCCTACCAAAAAATTATTTGCTTTAATTACTGCTGATGAGGTTTGGGAAGTATCTTTTTTCCAAAATTGAGGTAAAATAATGGTAGTATCAGCTACATACATACCAATAAAACCGTTCGCACGTCCATCATCTATTGCGGGTTGGATATTCTTCTTTCGACTAAAATCAACCTTTAAATCTGTAAGCGAAAATATAAAACCTGTATTTCCTATCATAGCTAATGGAAAATTCAACCCTGAAAAATTAGAGGCTGGATAGAAAACATCAAAATCTAAATCTTGGTCAAAAAGTACACCTATAGGAAACTCTAATTCTACAAAATTAGATTCGTTGGGGTCAGCGATATAATTTCCATTCGCATCGGTAATAACAGGTTGAAGCCATTTTCGAGGAAATCGAAGTTTTAACTGCGAAGATTTAATTACAGCATTAAACTTATTGTCGGTATAATATATTTCTAAAAATATATCACCTCCTCCAAGTACAAATTCCATTCCTCCGAATAATGGTGGGGAACAAGTTGTCTCAACCATTACTTTGTAAATCGCAACATAACTTCCGTATGTACTGTCACCAAGAACATAGGTATCTACATAAGCTATATTGTCTAAAGTATTACCTAATAAAGCAAGAAAGTCAGACCTCATTTCATTGGTAGAGATTGCCTTACTAAGTGGGTAATATGGATTATTTGACATAATAAATATTTTTTAAGATAACTCGTAATAAGTATCTTTTTTATAAAAATCAATTAATTTCAATCAAAAAACATAAGAAATTCGTCTTTTAATAAATGCTTTATTTCTTCTATTTTAAATACTAAAGTACTCTCGTAAACTATTCCATTGTGCCGAAAAGTTATCCACAATTCATCTTCTTCTACACTCCAATCATTATAACTCCAACCAAGAAAGTTGCTTACTTCTGCTGTATTCAGCCAATCAAGTACCTCTGCTTCTAAACACTGTTCACAAGATGGATTATAAGACGAATGTCTTTTTATTTTTTCAATAGCACTATTTATGAAAAATTGATTAAAAGCAAGTAAACTATCTTTTTTAATAACATCTTCTAATGTTAATAACTTAGCCTTATTGATGTCAAAATTTAATGCCACTCCATGATAATTACCTCCAGTCGGACCTTCAAAATTATTTGATATTTGCAACGATAATAATCCATTATCATTTTTTAAAATTCTATATGATGTTGTACCACCATATCCTGTCGCTAAATAACCATCTATAGAAACACCTCCTAAGAAATCCGAATTGAAACTATTGTAAAGTAGATTTTTTTCAATGTAAAAATTAATTTTTCTTGCAATAGTTAATTCTTTAGGAACTATATCTTTATACTTAAAATCCTTATAATATTTTTCATTCATTGTTACGTGAGGATAACTTTGTGTACCTATTCTCCTACCATTTTCTAAAACAATTGATTTTTCAATCGTAATTATTCGCAAACTATCTATTTTGCCTATTAGTAAACTATCTTGTGCTTTAAGATTATTAGAAATAATAAATACCCCTAATAATAGCAAAAAGATATATTGATAACTTTTTTGCATAATTTTTCTTTTAGTTTACTAAAACTATTGCAGTGTTTTCCAAAATCTTGAAGTTGCCTCCGCTCCATTATTAACATTAAATCTTGTTATGGCAGCATTATAATAACGAGTTAAATCTCTACCATGCCTTGCACTTGTAAATCTTACAAACCAATGATATTCATCCGTAACAACATAATGGAAATCATTACGGTGGGTATCATATCCTTTATTGTAAATACTACCTGCTTTAAGTAAATCATAACTTGAATTTAAATAAATGAAATCTCTTTTTAGATGAGCTAAACAAACCAAAAAACTGTGTCTTGGGTTTGATAACATCCATTCAAAAGCATCAGAGCCTTGGGTTGGTAAAGTATTTACCTGAAATGTATTTTGAACATCATCAAAACGTTCTTCCAACCAATTACATAAACTAATAGCATTACTTAATAAAACATGAGCATAACCCGTTGAAAATCGCCCAGGAATAGCATCCATTATTAATTTAACTTGATTCCAAGTAATATTTGTTGTTCCATTAATGGGATTGTTTGTCCATAAATTATTAATTGGCGGAAGAGTAATTCCATATAGTCCATTTCCTACCCAAGTACGATATTGCGTTATTAAACTATCGCTTATTCCAGCATTTTGTAAAGAAATTTCATCTTGCGTTCTTACAGGTTCAAATGCAACTAAATTCGGATCAAAATTACTTTCAACACCAATAACTCCTGTTAATAATTCTGAAGGAACTTGAATTAACTCTGTTAAATCGTTTATATCAGTTTCATGATTATTCCAAAAAGTTGTAACTCTATTTATATGTATATTTCCCGGAGTAGGGCAAACATTATGATTATTTTCCCAATTGTTAATTGTCCAAGGACAAAATATAATATTAGGATTAACAGTATTAATATTTCTTGCACTAACCTCAAAAATTCCATTTGAAATATTATCATTTGAAATATCATTTAATCGCCAAAGAATATCTGAATGTAATTCCAATTCAAGGGGAGGAGGATAACGATTCATTGCTGTATCAGCTAAACCTTGTACTCCGTGCCACTCACCCAAGTTTTCCATTGGAAATAATAATACATCTGAATTGTTGGTTTGTCCAGGTAAGGTAATATTAGTTATTATCCTTGGTAACTGTTCTGTATTAATATTTAAATTCAATGAAGATAATAAATGATTATCAACAAAGTAATTGCCCAGTAACTGATAACCCGATGTACTCAAAAACCTCATACTTCCATTAGGATTTTCGTGATTATATTTTAATAAGAACCATAGATAATAGCTCGGATTTATATGTTGTCCAGCATAATTTTTTATATAAACAGTAGTCCGTCTAGTATCATGACCAGGAGGAGGAAAATTACATGATGATGGTACAACATCATTAGGTTGTGTAGCTCCCATATATGCTATAAGATCACCAGCCAAAACAGGAATTTCATCAGCCCCAAATACGGGTGTAATGACATAATCATTAAGATAATTATTTATAGTATATCCCGAAGGCATATTATTTAATGCCTCTCCCAAAGCCTGTTCTTCTCCATGCCAATTATAGTAAAGACTTAATATCGGATGTGATGGGTTATTTTGAAAAGCATTACTTATCAGATAAGCAATAGAGTCTGCCTCTTGTGTAATATTCTCATATACTACTGTCTTTGGGCTTGGTTCCCTTATATTACCTATAGCATTGTAAGCTCTTTGAGCTTCCTCACTTAATATTAATTCCCCACGATTTTGTTCAAAACGAAGAACTCCATCAAACATTGCTGTTAAATATATGTCACTATCAGATGTTCTAAAAAATTCTAACCCTTTAGAATAATCATTACTATCAGGTAAATCTACGGGCTGTCTAAATGGTCTGCCTAAACAAATATCAGCATGAGGAAACGTTTGTGAAGTACTAATAAAGCCAATCGGAGTTGTGAAATTTGCCATTTTAATTAAAATTAAAAAAAATTAAAAAATCTTCTGAAAATAAATTTTTATTATCATTAATATTCATTGATATTGTTAATCGAGGATAAAAACTAAAACCTGTATTAATAAGGAAATAAATTTCTGTATTTTTAAGATACCAATTATTTAAATATCCAATTTCCGCATTTGCATCTAATATGGGTTTTACTTGATTGAAAGATATAAAACCACCTGTTTCCTCTAATTTCTCCCTAACTTTTAAATAAAGTAATTTATTAAAAACACTCAGGCTATCTTTTTTAATTATGTTCTTAGTTGTTAAATTTTTTGCCTGATAAATATCAAAATTTAAAAAGAGAAAATCTATAGTGTATGGGTCATCAACTTGATATATTGACGTTTGAACACTTAAGAAACCATTTCTATTGTAGTGAATTTCAGATTCTACATAAAAATTTTCTACCAAGTCAGAAAGTAAATAATTTATATATTTATTATAATGACTTTTAATTTGATTATTAGTGCTGTCTATTAGTACACAATTCCATTTTTCACTATTAAATAATTTTTGTCCTAAACTACTACAATAATTATTTTTGATTTGAGGATAAGTTATATTACTCTTTATTTTTCCCTCTGATTGAATTGATATTGAAACATCTATAATTGATATTAAATTCAAACTATCAATTTGAGCTAAAGTGATTTTAGAGCAAAATAATAGAATAGATACTAAGAAGATTCTATTTAATATAGAAGAAGCCATATTTATAGTCTTTTAAAAGGACAATTTGATTTTAGAAGTCAATAAATAATTCTAAAATCAAATAACCTTAATTATGGTTTTAAAAGAAATATATTATTGAAGTATGAAATAGTTTTTTTTACTTTCTTATTTTACATAACTTCCTTATTTAGCTACTTTTTTTGCTAAAACTAATGCTATCAAAAAGTAATTATGCTAATTTTTGCTACATTGTGAAGCTATTGCTACTACGAAGATTCGGCACTGTAATC
>JBMYYT010000178.1:0-5039 GCA_049609665.1 Flavobacteriales bacterium
TATCCGGATCATTCATGATTTCTTCATCCATGAATTTATTGTTAATCTCCTCATATTCAGCAAGAATATCCATCGTAGACTGAACCCCTTCTCTAACGATTTCTTTTACCGTTTTAGTAGCATCTAATTTTGGTTCCTGAGGCAAGTAACCCACTGTGTATCCATCCTGAAAAACAACCTCTCCTTGATAATCTTTATCAATTCCTGCAATAATTTTCATTACGGTTGATTTACCCGAACCGTTTAATCCAAGGATACCAATCTTTGCTCCGTAGAAGAATGAAAGGTAAATATCTTTAAGTATGTGTTGTCCTGATGGAGTGGTTTTGTTCACCCTGTCCATCGAAAATATTATTTTTTTATCGTCTGACATTTATTTTAGTAATTAGTCGTTAGTGATTAGTCAATAGTTTTTTATAAAACTTCGCTTTATAATGAATTACTAAAGTAATGAAGTTGTTATTGAATTGAAAATTTAGCTCGTTAATTTGTGAAGCACTAATCAAAAATTATTTTTTTTAACCATTTACTAATTGAATTGTACCGTTGAGAAGTTATTTTAATTTATTCGAAAAAAAATGATTTTGTTTGAGATAACAAAAAAATCTATTCTCATGATAAAAAATATTACTCTCATCCTCATTTCGATTTTACTCATTTCAACTATTTCAGCCCAAACTACTTGTAATTGCGATTATACAGTGAACAGCTGGCACTATAAATTGGATGGAGAAGATATGGGAAATATGCCCCATATAACCATACATGATTCATTAAATGCCGCTAACCATCCTTTAAGTAATGTAAAATACAACCCGAAATTATCTCTTAATCCAGGAGATATTATCTGTGTGGACGGATCTGCTTCATACAGTTTTATGAGATGGGAAAATATTAAAGGAACTGCACAAGACCCAATAATTATTAAAAACATAAATGGACAGGTAAAAATTAAAAACTTAACTAACGCCAATCAAAAGGTTGTTGCCAGCTACGGTTGGATGTTTAGAGAATCACAAAATTTTAAATTATTGGGAAATGGAGATTCAACGGTAAGATATGGATTTAAAGTAACCACACATTTAAATTCTTACATTCAGATGATAAGAAAAACTTCTGATTTTGAAATTGCCCATGTTGAAATAGCAGGTGATTATGCTGGCGGAACGAATCCTCTATGCGGATTTGCTGGAATTATAGCTAAATCTCAGCCTGTTTGTTGGGATGATACAGTGAATGGTGGGAGCACAGATTCAAGTAATTTTGAATTAAAGAATGTATACATACATGATAATTATATTCATGATGTTGGGGGCGAAGGAATGTACATTGGCTATGGAAAATCTAAAGGAGTTCAACTTAATGGATGTTCGAGAAAAAACTATCCTCATAATGTTAGAAATTTATATGTCTACAACAACATCATTGACAATGTGGGATGGGATGGGATTCAAATAAAAAATGCGCATTATAACGCCCAAGTATATAATAATGTAATTAAAAATTACGGAAATAGATTAAATGGAAATCATGACGAAGGATTGTTCGTTGGAGATGGTTCTGAAGCAATAATACATGGAAATTGGATTGAGAACGGAACAAGGCAATCAGCTGGGATGAAAATTAATGGGTTTGGAAACACAAAGATTTACAACAATGTAATTTTAAAACCTGGTAATTACGGACTGTATATCAATAATAATTCAGGTAAATATGCGAATAGAGACGGAGTTTTTGAAATTTATAACAACACCATTGAAGGAGGAACAAATAAATTTGCAGTTGTAGCATATTCACCCCAACCCGTTATTGCTATGAACAATATTATATTTGGTTTTAAAGATGTTCCACTTTACAAGGATGGGATAAAGGCCATGAATGACAGTAATATTTCATCAAACATTGTTGAGAGCATTATAGACAGTATTGGATTTAAGAATTATAACAAAGGAGATATCAGATTAAAACTTTCCTCTATAGCCTTTGATTCTGGGACAATACTAAACAATTATAACCAACGTGACTTTTCAACAACATTTCGTGCAAACGGAAACATTGATATCGGTGCTATTGAAACAGGTACAATTATTTCTAAATCTAATGTTGATGCTGTAATCACAATCCCCTCAACCGATAGTATTTTGGTACAGCCCCAACAAGCTATTCCTATTAAAGTTTACCTTAAAGATTCCAATAACAAAGTAAAAATGGTTCAATATTATCTAAATAATAGATTAATTGGAACGGATGCTATGCCAAGAAAAACAGAGCACGTTATTGGAAATCGTCACTTTTTAACTGGATTCAATACATTTAAAGTTAAAGTCACTCTTTATGGAGGTTACACCATTTTTTCTGATCCTATCATAATGAATAATCCAGTTCAAGCAATGGCCAGGTCATTAGGAATAAAAGAAAACGAAGAAAAGGACCTGACTATAAGTTATATTAATGGAACTAAAGAATTAATAATTACTAATCCAGATAATGCTCAAATTCAAACAATCGAGCTTTTTGACATCCAAGGTAAAAGAATATCATATTGGAGAAACATTGGCAAAAGTAATTCGAGATTAATTAAGAAAATTGACCACTCGTTATCTGGAATTTATGTGATAAGAGTTCAAACTAATAGAAAAAGTTTTTCTAAAAAAATCGTATTAACTCCTTGATAGTAAGTTTTATAATTTTTATCTCAACACTTGAACATGACCTCTAAACTCTTGGGTTGAATTATCAGGCAGAATAACTCTTACGTAATAAATATAAATGCCATTCATTACATACTCAGATGAATTGAATTTACCCTTCCAACCTTTACCTATCTCTTTAGTTTCAAAAAGTAATTCTCCCCAACGATTAAACACGGAAAAAGAATAGGATTCAACTCCTCTGACTATGGGTGTAAACTCATCATTCAATCCATCTTCGTTGGGAGTGAAAGAATTTGGTACATAAACCAAAGGAATATCTCTGTATTCAATAAGTCTGGTTAAAGAGTCTTTACAGCCAAATGCATTTTCACCAACCAATTTTACTGGAAAAAACCCAACTGTTGGTGGGAAATCAGCACAAGGTTCGAATAGATTTGAAGTTGCAAACCCAAAATCCCAAGAATATGAAGTTGCACCTGAACTATTATTGGTAAAACATGCTTGGGCATTGGAAGCTGACAATATGGTTGGAGTAAATCCAAAGTCAATAATAGGTTTAGGATAGACGATTACATTTTTGGTAATAGTATCAGAACAACCAACATTATTTACAACTATAAGTCGAACAGATTTAATTCCTGCCGAAGTAAAAGTATGGGAACAATTTGATCCACTGTAGTTTGCACCTTCAACCAAATACTGCCAATTTGCAAAGTTTGCGGCATTGGAAAGTCCTGTGATTGAAGTTGGTAATCCTTCACAAACCGAATCTGCTACAAAATCTGCGGGTTCAATATCCAATACATTAAAAGACCAAGTTGTATCGTAATTACAACCGCGACTTGATGTTGTTGATACTAAAATGGTTTTAGGCCCAGGGGAAGTGTAAGTGTGAGAAATTGAACCACCAGTTTGAGTTGCTGTATTTCCATCTCCAAAATCCCATGAAAAATTGGATAGTCCAGCATTTCCAGATTGGGTTGAATTGAAAGTAACAGCTTTATTCAAACAAATACTCGAAGCACCGGTAATATTAAAATTTGGTGTGCTCTCGATTGATAAGTTATGAGTGACAACACTATCTACACCAATCGAAGAGGTTAATGAATCAATAAAGACCCCAGCAGATTTTCGGTATGCACCAGAAATAAACAAACTATCTCCTTGACAAATTGTATCATTAATTGCTGTAGCAGAGGGTGCGACAGATGAACTGCATAAAGCAAATAGACTTCCAGATGAACCACCAGGTCCAGAAATTGTCAATGAAGTATAAGCAGCTGGACGAGTAATAGTAAAAATTCCTCCTCCTCCTGCTGTTCCAGCTGAAGCTCCTGAAGTAATTACATTTCCTGCAACGGTAGAAAAACAAGATCCATTTGCAGTAATTGTTGGATTACCCATATTTGTTGTGAAAGTAAAAACTTCAGCAACTGGACTTCCTGTAGCTGTAAGAACAATAACAACATTATTAACAGGTACAGCAAAATTAAAGGTATAAGTAAATGCTCCTGTTCCACCCAAATGGATTGAATTGGCTGGTGTAGTGTAGGTACAACTGGTATAGGCAGCAGTAAATACCGTAGCAGATCCAGTTGAAGAACCAGTAACAGAAACTCCATTTACAACAGCAGGAGGTACTACACTCGTACCGCATAATTGCGATAAAACATTAATGCTAAGAAGCAAAAACGAAAAAGATAAAATAAGGTTTTTCATTGCTGTGTTTGGATTTCTACCCTAAAAACGAAATTAACCACAAAAAGTTGGGTTTACAATTAATTTTCTGTGAAATTAATACCGATCCAAAAACTCAAGCATTTTTTGCATTACATATTATTCAAATACCCTTTAACTTTTTCGTCTTTTTCAGTTTTTAATAAAGAATTATACATTTTGTCTACGCTCGATAACTCTGCCTTGAGCTCACTAATTTTCCTTTCAATGATTGACTTTTTTGTTACTTCGGATTCAACAGAAAGATCTGTTTCCAGCTCCCCTATTCTGTTCTTAATTCTATTTTTATTTGCAATTAATCCCTGATATCCAACCATTTTCATCCACCAAGCGGATGAATTATTTACAACTCCTTCATAAACAGGATAAGAAGGAGATAATTCATTTGCCTCTAACTTGTTCAGGTAAACTGTGTACTTATTTAATAATCCGTATTTACTAAAACCTGAACTTTCATTTATGGCTTGAACAAAAAACTCATGATTGGATTTATCACCATGCTCTGAATAAAGTCCGGCAATAATACTTTTTACATCTTTGCTTTTTTCGTTTTCCAATCCATTTGCAATTTTCATTGCTTTTTTAGGATTATCCTTTGCCATAGATTGTAAACAAACGCCAATTACTCGATAAGATTGATCTTTTAAT
>JBMYYT010000179.1:0-5005 GCA_049609665.1 Flavobacteriales bacterium
TAATAGTAGCAAAAAAAAAGGGATGCAAACCCAGATTATTAGTTTAATCCAGTTCCACATCCCCATTAATTTTATTGAATGATTTTTACTTGTAATCTCTTATCGTAATAAAAGCATGGATAACACCAGGTATATAACACAAGAAAGACAATAACAAATTGATTAACACTTTCTTAATGTCCCAGTCTGTTACAATTCCAACTGCTACAAAAGGAATTAATACTGCTAATATGTAGAGAAGAATTAACATATCATCATCAGAAGATTTGTCATTTTTTTCTTCTTTATCAGTTCCTTGAATTGAATCTTCAGAACTCAATTCATTTTCCGAAACAGCTATTTCCTCAAAAGTGTTTGAAATACCTTCAGCGATATTTTGATCTTCTTCAACGGACGAGTTGTTCTTTTTAGTTACTGTTGTATACTCAACTAAATCAACAGAGTTTGCTGAAGAAACAGTAGTTGTTTCTATTTCAGAACTAACAACATCTTGATTTGTTGAGGGAATTACTTCTTTTTCAACTTTCTCAGAGCTTACAGTTGTTGTTTTAGCAACTTTTTCTTTAACAGCAGCTATCTCTTCATTCTTTTTTCCTTTTGAGGATTTATCAAAAGATTTTGAAGAATTAATGTGCCAACCTTTTTTGTACTTTCTTTTTTGGAATAGTCTATTTGAAGTTACTTCATTTGAAGTGCTACAAGCAGCTAAAAAAATGATTCCCAGGGCAATTGCTAAAATTTTTTTCATAAGTATTTTGGTTTTAATTGTTAATAAAAACTAAATATAGAAAAAAAATAAAAAAATAAAAAGGCTAAACTAAGATAGATTTCATTGCTTCCTTTATTTTTTCAGGAAGATTAGAATGAACCACATCGCAAGATAATTTTATCATACTCGAAATAGCTTGCGCATTTGAAATCCCATGAGCTATGATAACATTTGAATTTACACCAAGAATTGGTGTACCTCCGTAATTTTCGTAATTAAATCTCTCAAAATATTCATCAGAAATATTTCTTCTTTTAATTAATTCGTAAAATGATTCAGCTTGTTTAAGTATAATATTTCCAGTAAACCCATCACATACCACAACGTCTGCTCCATCATTAAGAATACCTCTACTTTCAATATTTCCAATGAAATTAATTCTTTTATTGTCTTTTAATAATTTGTGAGTGGCTTTGGTTAACAAACTTCCTTTCTCTTCTTCTTCACCAATATTCAGTAATCCTACTTTTGGATTATTGATTTGAAAAACAAACTCTGCATAAAGCGAACCTAATACTGCAAATTTGTCTAACATTTCTGGTTTACAATCTGCATTTATTCCCACATCAAGAATAATTCCATCGTTTCCACTTTCTCGTGGTAAAACACTTGTAATTACCGGTCTTGAAATACCCTCAACCAATCCGATGGCTTGAGTTGCACCAACCATCATGGCTCCAGTATTTCCTGCAGAAGCGAAAGCATCAATCTTACCGGCTTTTAAATAATGGAATCCCTTTGTGATTCCAGAATCTGTTTTTTGTAAAAAAGATTTTACTGGGTGATCGTTGAAACCTATTTTTTCAGAACAATCAATGATAGTGATATAGGGCTTGGAACAAACCTCCTCTCCCAAAATCTGAGTGATAGACGTAATTTCCCCAAACAAAAAAAGAGAAACTGAATTGAGAAGATTTGGATTTTCTTCAATAAATTTCAGTACTCCATTTAGGTTACATTCAGGAGCATTATCTCCCCCTTGAACGTCAATCCCAATATTATAGGATTTGGTCAAATTAAGCTTCGGTAGTTGCAGTTTTGTCTATAACAACCTGTCCCTTCCAATATAATTTTTCCTCGTGCCAGTAAGCTCTGTGAGTTAAGTGAAATTCACCAGTTGTAGGACATTGAGTCAATGATTGACTTGCTGCTTTGTAGTGAGTTCTTCTTTTTCTCTGTCTTTGTTTTGACTGTCTTCTCTTTGGATGTGCCATTTTATATTTGTATTATTTTAAATCTTTTAATTTATCCCAAATTGGGTTTGATTCTTGTTCAGTATTCTCAATCTTATAGGTTGACAATTTATCAATCACTTCTTCGTTACATTTCCCCTCTTCATGCTCATGCTTCAAAGGAATTGTGGTAACAAAAAATTCAAATATTAAATCAGCCACATTGATTTCATGTTCTTTTTGAGGAACCATCAATATATTTTCGTCAGTGCTTTCTCCTTCTCCAAACTTAGCGTAAAGACTATGTTCGGAATCAGAAATTGCTCTTAAATCGTCTCCACACAAATCACATTGAGTATCGTAATTCCCTGATAGGGAAAAATCTAATATCATCATGGTTGACATTTTGTGTAAGGAAACTTTCGCTGATAGCTCAACATTATCTATATAATCGTAATCATACTGCTCAAAGAACTCATTATTCATGGAAAACTCAAACTCGTGCTTTCCTTCCTTTAATCCTACAAACGGAATCTTGTACTTGTTCAGTTTTTCCATAGTTAAGGCTTTAAGGACTGCAAAATTAATAAATATTCCCAAATTAATAATCTTTTGAATAAAAAATCTTGAAATAATCCTTTACTTTTGTGGCATGGGTAAGATTTTAGCAATAGATTATGGCTTAAAACGAACGGGAATAGCAATTACAGATGCATCAAAAATTATTGCAACTGGATTGGACACTGTGGCTTCCAATGAAATTTATTCGTATTTGACAAAACTTACTCAAAGAGAAGAAATAGAATGTATTGTAGTAGGAAAACCCATGAATTTGCAAAATCAAGCAACAGATGCAACCAAACCTGCTGACACACTTTCTAAAAAGATAGCCAAATTATTCCCTGAAATTGAAATTGCAAGAGTTGACGAACGATTTACTTCAAAAATGGCCAAGAAAGCTATGTTTGATGGTGGATTGAAAAAAAAGGAAAGAAGGGATAAAAAAATGATTGACAAAATAAGCGCAACTATTATCCTTCAATCTTACTTAGATACTCTTTCTTATACTTATTTAAAAGATTAAAAAATGATACTACCCATATACGCATACGGACATCCAATTTTAAGAAAAGAAACTCAAGAAATTGAGAAACTCAATGATGAAGTAAAAACATTGATTGCCAATATGTTTGAAACGATGTACGGTTCAAGAGGTGTCGGATTGGCTGCTCCTCAAATAGGAAAAGCGCTTAGGCTTTTTATTATTGATGGCTCCCCTTTTGCTGAAGATGAAGCAGAAAATGAAGAAGAGGAAAAGGAGAATGAGTTTCTTAAAACTTTCAAAAGAGTGTTTATCAATCCAATAATAGAAGAAGAGACTGGCGAAGAATGGGGTTTTGAAGAAGGTTGTTTAAGTATCCCTGGAATCCGAGAAGAGGTTTTTCGTCAAGAAAAAGTTGTAATTTCCTATTACAATGAAGATTGGGAATTAATAGAAGAAGAATTAACTGGATTAGCTGCAAGAGTGGTTCAACATGAGTATGATCACATTGAGGGCAAACTGTTCACGGATTATTTATCGCCTCTTAAAAGAAGATTGAATAAAAGAAAACTAACCGATATTAGCAAAGGAATAGTTCCTGTAAAGTATAAAATGGCTTTTCCTAAGAAATAAATAGAACCGAGTCACCCTTCGAGACTATTTGCCTTCGGCAAATCCCTCAGGGTTCAGAATTGTTTAACCGAGGGCTGAGGGTTTTATTTTGAAACAAAGTGAAAAAATAAAATGTCTTGAAGTCCGATAATAGAATTACAAAACGTGAATAAACTAACCAAAATAAGAGTTGGAGGAGTTCCAGAGCATTTCAATTTACCTTGGCACTTGGCTATGGAGAATGGTTTGTTTGAAAAAGAAGGAATTGAAGTTGAATGGACTGTTTTTAAAGGGGGTACAGGTCAAATGACCAAAGCATTAAGAAACAACGAAATTGATGTATGCATTCTCCTTACCGAAGGAATTATCTCTGATATTGTGAAAGGAAATCCTTCGAAACTAATTGGAAAATATTTGAATACTCCGCTTATCTGGGGAGTTTATACAGGAATAAATAATCCTGTGAATTACTATGGAGAGATTTACGAGAAGAAATACGCAATAAGTAGATTTGGCTCGGGATCTCATTTGATGCCAATTGTAGATGCTAATGCTAAGCAAATTAAATTAGAGGAATCACAATTTGAGATTATCAAAAATCTGGAAGGAGCACTTGAATCTCTTTCTAAGAATAAAACAGATGCTTTTTATTGGGAAAAATACACCACCAAACCTTATGTGGACAATGGAACTTTGAAACACCTTGGCGATTATGTGACTCCTTGGCCCTGTTTCATGATAGCTGCTACCAATGCTATTTTAGAAACTGAAAAAGAGGCAATTGACAAACTGCTGAAAGTTATTTACTTCACTTCCAAACAGTTTATGACCTCACCTACCTCTATTCAAGAAGTAAGTGAACGGTATAACCAGAAATTAAAAGATGTTGAATCTTGGTTTCATGCCACTGAATGGAGTATCAACAATCAAATTTCAGATAAATTATTAGAAAATGTATTGCACACACTTCATTTTGCTGGGATTATTGAGGAAAAGCCTGAGCTGGGATTGTTCATTGAAAAATAATCCAAAAAAAAAGAGCTCCAATAAATTGGAACTCTTTTTCTATTCAAAACTATATTAGTTTCTACAAATCTTCAAACTTCACTTCCGAAGAATAATCTTCTTTGTTGTCCTCTTTGTAGTTTCCTGTTGCTCTTAATTCACTGATTTTGCTCAGTACGTCTTCAAATCCATCTTTGAATTTATCAAAATCTTCTTTGTATAAAAACAATTTGTGCTTTTCGTAAAAGAAATCTCCGTCATCTTTATATTTCTTTTTACTTTCTGTAATTAAATTTTGCTTACCATTTTTATCGGTAAATGTTGTTTGTATTTTAATGTTAGCATGCAATGTGTTTTTAACAATTACACTATCTCCTTTATGTAATCCTTCAAAAAAAGTATTAA
>JBMYYT010000180.1:0-4915 GCA_049609665.1 Flavobacteriales bacterium
TCAAATTCATTTTATCTCTTATAGTTTTCCTGTAAAATTGGATGTGCACGATAAAAACATCATTTATCATGAAGTGCGAGTAAATAGTTATCCTTTATTTAAATACCCACCCTACGAATCTGCTTTAACGAGTAAATTGGTGGATGTAATCCGATTTGAAAAATTAGATTTATTACACGTACATTATGCTATTCCGCACGCTTCTGCTGCTCACATGGCTCAACAAATTTTAAAAGAGGAAGGAATTGAAACTCCGTTTATTACCACCTTGCACGGAACAGATATCACCTTAGTTGGCAGAGATCCTTTTTTTAAACCCATAATTACTTATTCAATCAATAATTCTAATGCTGTTACTACGGTATCGGAAAGTCTTAAAAAAGACACTTATGAATATTTTAATATCAAAAATGGAATTCATGTAATTCCTAATTTCATTTGTGTTAAAGACAAGAAATTTAATATTAATCGGGAACGGTATGCTGCTGATAATGAGCATATTTTATGTCATGTCTCTAACTTCAGAAAAGTAAAAAGAGTGCAAGATGTCATAAAGACATTTGCAAAAGTGAGAGAAAAAACTCCAGCCAAGTTATTATTGGTGGGCGATGGTCCAGAAAGAGACGGCATGGAGATTTTGTGTAGAGAGTTAAATGCTTGTGAAGACATACTTTTTCTTGGAAACATTAACAACACTGCAGAAATTTTATCCATTGCAGACTTATTTCTATTGCCCTCCGAAACAGAGAGTTTTGGACTTGCAGCTTTGGAAGCAATGGCGGTTGGTGTTCCTGTGGTATCTTCTAATACTGGTGGAATCCCAGAGGTAAACGAACATGGATTTTCGGGTATGTTGAGCAATGTAGGAGACATTGAAGATATGGCAAAAAATGCACTTCATATTTTAAAGGATAATGAAACTCACACTACTTTTAAAAAGAATGCTGTGACTCAAGCCGAAAAATTTGATTTGGATGAAGTTGTAAATCAATACATTGAACTGTATCAAAAAGTAATTTCTTAAACCATGAATGCAGAATTAGTTGAATATTTATCTCAGTTTGCCCATGATAATCGGGTGGAACTGTTTAATGAAAAAATTAAAGAACGTACTGATTATGTTACTTTAGTGTTGGAAGATATTTTTCATGCTCAAAACACCAGTGCCGCAATACGAACTTGTGATTGTTTCGCAATTCAAAATATTCATGTAATTGAAAACAGAAACGAATTTAACCTTCACACAGGAATAACTTTAGGTTCAGCCAATTGGGTGGATATTCATCAATACAATGAAAAGGAAAATAACACAAAAGCCTGTTTAGATAAATTAAAGAGCGAAGGGTATAAGATTGTAGCCACTACTCCACTTCCTGATGCTCCTTCTCTTTATGAGTTGAATTTGGATGAAAAGGTTGCTTTAGTTTTGGGAAATGAAGCTGAAGGAATCTCCGATATTGTAAAACAAGAAGCTGATGAACTTGTAACAATCCCTATGTATGGATTTACCGAAAGCTTCAATATCTCAGTATCTGCAGCGGTTTGTTTATCCGAATTAACTTCAAAAATCAGAACATTAAACCTTGATTGGCAATTGGATGAGGATGAAAAAAACAGAATTCTCACTAAATGGTTAAGACAATCTATCAAGCATGGAGATAAATTAATTGAGGAGTTTTACACGAAAAATAATGAGTAGCAGCCATTCGAAGAAATAAATTAAACATATTTCTGTTAAAATTTAAAGTTTCCTTATATTTGTGCCTTACGAGAAAAAAACAACAAAAATTACACCAAAATAACTATGGGAAAAGGAGATAAAAGAACAAAAAAGGGGAAAAGAATATTAAGCACTTGGGGAGTTCATAGACCAAGAACTGATAAAAATAGTGTTGCTCCCGTAGCCAAAAAGAAAAAAACTGCAACAAAAGCGAAAGCTAAAAAAGCAGCTCCTAAAAAAGAAGAGATTGAAGTAGCTGTAGAAGCTCCAAAAGCAGAAGCTAAAAAAGCTCCAGCAAAAAAAGCAGCTCCAAAGAAAGCTGCAGCTAAAAAAGCAACAGGTAAAGGAGATAACTTAACAAAAGTGGAAGGAATTGGTCCAAAAGTAATGGAAGTATTCAATGCTGCGGGAATCATGACTTTTGCTGATTTAGCTGACCAAAAAGCTGATAAATTAGTAGAAATATTAATCGCTGCAAGCAGCAGATACAAAATGTTTGACCCTACCTCATGGCCATTACAAGCTAAAATGGCAGCTGATGACAAGTGGGATGAGCTTAAAAAATGGCAAGACGAACACGATGGTGGAAAAATGTAAATTTTACTCAATTCAATAAATTCAAAAGGGAAACGAAATTCGTTTCCCTTTTTTAATAGCCAAAAATGAATGTAATTGACCAAATGAACCGAAGTGTCGAGATTCCTGAATCCGTTCAACGAATTGTCTCTTTAGTTCCTTCGCAAACTGAACTATTGGTTGATTTGGGATTAGGTGACAAAATCGTAGGAGTTACAAAGTTTTGTATTCACCCAAATGGATTCAAAAACTCTAAAACTGTTATTGGAGGAACTAAAAACTTCCACTTTGATAAAATTGACTCTCTCAATCCCGATTTAATAATTGGAAATAAAGAAGAAAATTACAAAGAAGGAATTGAACAATTAGCTAAGAAATATCCAGTTTGGATGAGTGATATTCTTACAATTGACGATGCTCTTGACATGATTCGATCTATTGGAATAATTACTCAAACTTCTGAAAAGGCAAACTACCTTTGGTGTGAAATCAATGAAAATAAAAACGCACTCATTGAACTCAACAAACCTAAACGAAATGCTCTTTATTTCATCTGGAAAAATCCTTACATGGTTGCAGGATCAACTAATTACATCAATGATATGATGAAATTAAATGGTTATATTAACTTATGTAACACAAATCAGTTCACTCGATACCCCGAACTTACCGAAAAACAAATAATTGAATTAAATCCAGAAGTTGTTTTGTTGTCTTCCGAACCTTTTCCTTTTAAAGAAAATCACATTACGGAAATCCAGAAATTACTTCCCAACTCGGAGGTTAAAATTGTGGATGGAGAGCTTTATTCCTGGTACGGTAGCAGAATATTAAAAGCATTAAAGGTCTTTATCTCATCATTTTGAAGTAAACACTTAAAAAAATCTGTTTCGGTTTTTTTTATATTAAATTTGAGTATTATTTAACTTTAACAATTTGATAAACAATTACTTTAATAAAATTATAACTCCTAATTCTCGGATTCTATTTGTAGTTTTATTAGGTATCTTATTCCTCGACAGAACATTTACTTTGGTTCACTTTGGTTTCATTTATACCGATTTTGATCAGACAATTTTATGGAATGGAGCAATTGACTATTCCAGAGGAATTTTTCATGAACCTTTTTTCTATGGACAAGCCTATAATTATATGCTCGAGAGCTTATTAGCTGTCCCTCTTATCTGGATTGGAATTCCAGTTAATATTGCTTTACCAATCATCACATCATTAGTTGCCTTGTTCCCCTTTGTTTTTCTTTCTGTTTTTTTAAAAAGAAAAAAGAATTATTTCTGGTCAAGCCTATCTCTTATTATTCCTATTATTCTGCCCCTGGAATATTCCATGTTAACGTGTCTTCCAAGAGGGTTTATTCAAGCTCATCTGTTTATTCCATTCTTATTTATCCCGCTACTCAATCCGTCCAATAAGCGGAATATTACCTTGTTTTTTATTTTCTCTGGGTTGAGTTTCATTATGAATCAAAGTTCCATTCTGCTCATATTACCTTTGACTATCTATCTGTTTCTGTTTCATTACAAGTCATTTTCATTTTATTTAAAAAGTCTTTTGTTTTTTCCTTTCTTGATAATAAACTATCTGGCGACCTATTACTACACTTTAAATCCAGAAAAAATTATGCATGGCATGGAAGGAATACATATTGACACCAAAATGTTTTTATCTACCGTGAGCAACACCAATTTATTTGAGTTTTTATTTCCATTCTTTTCAGGTTTAGGTTTCTTTTACCCCATTCTATTTTTGATATTAGGAATATTTGCATTAACAAAAAGAAATAAGAAAAAGTCATTATTTATCCTCTCTTTCTTTCTATTTCTTGTTATTACCTTATCCATACCCAAGGTGCATTGGATATATGAAAAAGGAGGAATATTCTTTTCTTCGAGTCGGTTTTATACCTTATTACCACTTTTCCTTTTTGTTCAACTCTTTATGATATTCCGTAATAAACAAATTACTAAACATTGGACTTTCTTAATTTTAACTGTTTCAATTTCAATATTTTTATTCAAAAACATAGGCCTTGATGAGAAAGTTGATCGAATTACCCAAAATTCCATTTTCCCAAAATCCAAAGTAGATGAATTACAAAAAAGAATAAATGAAGTAGAAAAAATTTCAAAAGAGACTAATTGCAATCTTATTATCTCTCAAAACGGAATGTGGCATTTTGCATTTGATGGGTATTGTTTCTATCCTTTAACGAAAAACGAAAATATTAGAATGGTTAATCTCCATGGAGACCGAAGATCCTGGCTCTATTCAGATTCTGAGATACATGAAAAAGTATTACTTCATGGATTTGAAATTAACGATACATTATTCCAGCCTTTTACCTATCAAGTCATTGATAAAAATCACATTATTATAAGAAACAACACAATGAATAACAGAGAATTAACTAATTATTTGAACATTGAGTAATTCTTTATTTTCTTTCCATCTTCCCTAATACATATCTCGCTCTCGCACTATGAAAAATTCTTCCTAAGGGAATATTTGCTCCTATTGTAAAACTATTATGGTCGGCAATTGGTGCATTTTTATATTTATACCAAGTATAGTTCATATAGGCAGCACCTATCTCAAAACTCA
>JBMYYT010000181.1:0-4909 GCA_049609665.1 Flavobacteriales bacterium
ATACTCCGTACCCACAAGCCAAGAAGGCCTTCCACCAATTGGCTGACCTGCTGAAGGAGAATTGTATTGTGCAATTTCGGTAAAGAAAAAAGTGGGTTGTGAATGATAAGAAATAGAAGCGGAATTGGAAACCGAATCAATTATATTTCTAATTGTGTCATTCTTTGAGTTTAACGCCAATTTAAAATCTTCTTTTTCAAAGATATTTCCAGTAATCGTATCGTTGAATGCTTTTCCGTTGACAGCGGCCAATGACAAATAAGCTTTTAAAGTATAAATCCCCGTATCCATCATATTTGCAGGAGTTACAAAAACGTTCAGTTCATTACCTTTAAGCAAAGTTCCAGAATTTATGGTTTTTGATAGTGTTGAATTATTTGGCCCTGTTATTTCCCATGTAACAGTAATGGGAGTTGTAGAAAAATCAATCGTGTTTTCAAATACATTTTCAATAGTTGCATAAGCAGTATCATCTAACACTAAACAATTATTTTTTTCTTTTATCCAAACGTCCAATAAAGCTATATCACCTAATACACCTGAAAATTCAACTGCTCCCATATCTGGTGTTGACACACTTCTCAAGTTACTATCTACATCATGAGTTGCAGTAAAATTTCCTTTGTTATCAATTAAAGAAAAATTAGGTGTATAACTCTCTTTAAAGATCACTGGATTTACATCCAATGAATTTGCACCATCCCCTGTTCCAAATTGCCAGTTTGACAATGTAGATCTGTTTCCATTATAATAACCTATGTAGTTATTTCCGATGGTGGAATTAACATAAATATTATTATAATCATTCGTCATACTAAAATGATTATAGAAAAAATAGGCGCCATATGAGCTCCCAGCTATAGCTCCTGAAATACTGATAATATTATTTCGAAAATCTATCCCTGCTGGAGTTGAATAAGATATAAATCCATAAACTGGGTAGGATGTAGAGGTTTTATCAAAATCATAAATAATCGTGTTGTGATGAATATCAAAATAAACATTGCCTGAACCTCCCGTCATAAAAATTCCACTAAACTGATAATTAGAACCAATTTCATAAATAGCATTATTAATAATTTTTCCCGTATCTGAAGAATTGTATGAACATCCTGTTAAATATATTCCATAAATTCTTGACGAATGACGATTCGAATGATGAATTTTATTCCCAGTTATGTCCAGTTCATCCGATTGAGAAATATATAATCCCCAAAATTCGCCCACATTTTCGCGTTCAATTCTATTTACATCATTATTATCAATTTCTACTTTATCGAAATTTACCACTGCAACTCCTTTTTCGTAAAAATCTCGAATAGTATTGTTTGAAATCAACACATTTTCTGAACGTTCAGAGGAACTTTTACCATTCAAACTAATACTATACTCTCCACCTATCAATTCATTATTTAAAATAAATAGATTACTTACATTGCTCCCTACGGATTCTATATTTGCCAAAATACCTGAAGCAATTATACAACCTGTATTGGATGCATTGGTATTAGTTCCAACATGAATAAGGTTGTTGGTAATAAAGATACTGTCACAAAGATTTCGCATTAATATCCCTTTCATATCTTCAGAGGTGGACGGATTAACAAACTTGAAGTCATTGATTGTCATGTTTTTTATACCCTCGAGAGCTAAGAAATAATCGGTAACACCTTTGTTTATAGTGACTCCGTTTCCATTAAGTGTAATGCTGTTTGCATGAGAGTTACCAGAAATATGGTTTAAATCTACATCCAACACATAAGGACCTGAACCAGAAGCTACATCAATAGTTACAGCTCCATTCATCCCACAATTTTCAAGTTCCAATAATACTTCTCTTAGTGTATGGTAATTAGTAGAAGAAATAGGTAAGCTTGGATTCACCGTATAACTTCCATTAAATATAGTTAAGCATGCCGTTTTAAAAATTCCTCTTCCCTCCCAGTCACTGGTATCTCCTGCTCCACATATAGAACGAACATAATACTCATATTCTGTATCAGGCGTTAAACTTGAAATTACTACTGAATCATTAGTTGCTATAAAAACAGTTCCGGTTCCTTTTACAAATCCTTTAAGACCATATTCTATTTGCCAAGAAGTTTCTGAACCACTGGTTTGCCAAGTAATACCATGAGCGTTTGATTGGCGGTCGTAATTAAATAAAAAATAAGGTTCCACACAACTTACTGGAGTAAATTCATCCGCCCCTATGTCAATGTTCGTTGATCCTGAAGCTGGTCGAGATTGACCATCAATATCCGTTGTAATACTTACTAAATTTGTTCCCATATCATTGGCTAAGTTTCCAATCAAATGGAGATTTGAATCATTAACAAACTGAGGATACCCATAAACACTATTCGTATCTCTGGGATAAGCAGCTTGATACCCAGAAAAGGAACTGTAATTTGTTGTGAGCACTTTAAATTTATCGGTACCATTTGAATAATATAAATTATTATAAAAAAGTCCAATATCGTTAGCATCTGGCAAAGATATTGCCAACCCTTTTCCTGTGTTTACCAACACGTTATTTCTTATATTCAAATTTGAACCACTAGCTAATCCATCTACTCTCATTCCTGCCGAATATTCATTACCCAAGGCACGGATATGAATGGTGTTATTATCAACATTAGTATTGGAAGCTGAACTCAGCCCTATTCCCTGTTGTTGAGCGGTAGTTGGTATGTTAGAAGTTACAATCATATTATTGGAAATTTCACTGGGGTTGCTAACTGTTCCTGTTAAACCGTTAGCGCTAATTCCAACGTTAGTTACGATTCCATTTGTTTGAATCGAATTTCTTAAAATTTTGTTGTGATTACCACGAGTAATAATTCCTGTTGATGTATAATTTGGATCTTGAGCTGCAATAATTACATTATCAGTTACAACTATGTTGTCTTGATCATATACTTCTAAACCAGATCTATAAAATTTATGTATTGTGTTTCCGGTTATGGTATTGCTATCCTCACGATTTGAATATCTACCAACAAACAAAATCCCTATTCCTGCGTTTAAAATTTCATTATTTTCAATAAGTATATTTTTTCCTCTATTACTGGCATTGTTATCATTAGAAATGGGCACTTGATTAAACGCATTTCCATTGTTTACATTAGGGCAATTTAAAATGCAGTTTTTTATAGTAATGTGTTCGCTAATTCCAGTAAAATAGAACAACCTTGCATAATTAACACCTGTACCTTGAACAGTTAAACTATCAAATATTATATGTTTAGTGCCAGATAGTCTGAACACATAAGGTGCAAAACTACTTGTGGCATTATGAGTAATAATTGCTCCATTCGTTCCTCCGTTGAATGTAATCGTATTGGTTGAGGTTGTTCCTGTTATATTCCCAATACTATATTGTCCGGAATAAGTTCCGGCCTTTACATTAAAAACAACAGGACCGGAAACTCCACAGGAATTTAAATCACTAATAGCATTATAAAAACTTTGATAATTGGTTCCAGCTGTTGGCGAAGTGATATCAATTGTGTAATTACCAGATAAAGGACCTGAACAAACTGCAAAAGATGTGAAACTTATCGTTGTAATAAAAATAATAGAGAGTAGAAGATTTTTCATAACAGAAGTTAATTAGTTGTTAATGAAACAAAGTTATTCTCTATTAGGCAAAAATCATATACGTACCCCTACGTAGATTTTAATTTTTTTTGATAAAAAAATCCATCTTAAAAATTTAAGATGGATTCAGTGTCTTCAGGCTTTAATTCGATTAATTAATTATCAGTTTCTTTGAAGAAATAACACTGCCATTTTGCATCATTATGGTATAAACTCCACTTGCCATATTACTAATGTCAATGCTAATTTCTGATTGCTCCTTACCTAATTTATCTTCATAAACTAACTTTCCTGTTGTATTGTATATTTTAATGTTTCCTCCCTCTTTAGAGCCTTTTATAGAAATAGTTACTTTATCAACTGCCGGATTTGGATAGACATTCCAAGTTAACTTATTAGTCTTTGCTAAAATCCCAACACTGTTGAACGCAAAACAAGCAGTTGTATCCTTACATCCTTGATTTGAGTAAACCATACATGCATAGTTTCCATTCTGAGTTGGAACGAATGATTGATTAGTTTCACCCTGTATAGTTGCAAATCCATTGTCACAATCCAACCATCTATAATTCTGACCTGCCGCAGAAACTGTTAATCCTGAAGAATTAAGACTTATTGATCCAGCAGAAACCGTGTTTATGGTTAAAGTTGTAATAAAATAGTCATAACATCCTGTTGTAGATAATACAGAATCTCGGTATACTCCTGAGGTAGTGTATACATTTCCAGTTTCTGGAACTGTATAACTAAAACAAGAGAATTCTGTTCTATTTGTTATCACAATTGGAGTTATAGTAAGATTCAACGTTACTGTGCTATCACAACCTTTTGAGTTTCCACCAGATATTACCCAAGTTGGAGTGTTTGTGGATGAAGTATAATTGTTTCCATCTATCCAAGTGTAACTTCCACAATGAGATTGAACATCTATTCCCGTGGTAGAGCTATTAATCGTTAAATTAAGTGTTACGACCGAATCACAACCAACAGAATTAGTAAGTGTATGTGTCGGAGAACTTGTAGATGTTGTGTAGGTATTTCCATCTATCCAAGTATAACTATCACAAGCTGTTACAGTTGCAGTTCCTGTATTGCTTCTTTTAATTGTTAAATTAAGTGTTACTGTACTGTCACATCCTTTGCTATTTGTCAATAACCACGTTGGAGAATTCGTTGATACAGTATATGTATTTCCATCTATCCAATCATAACTTACGCATGCTGTTTGAACGTCTGTACTGGTAACTACAGAATTAATAGTCAAATCTAAAGTAACCACAGAATCACAACCCAATGAAGAACCGCC
>JBMYYT010000182.1:0-4881 GCA_049609665.1 Flavobacteriales bacterium
ATGTTTGGAATCAGTATTTAACTCCACAAAAATTGAGGAGATTGAAGTCTTTGTTGTAGATAACGACTCCAAGGATGGTTCATTAGAAATGATTGAGCAGTCTTTTCCTCAAGTAAAACTGATTGCAAATAAAAAAAACGTAGGGTTTTCTACTGCTAATAATCAAGCAATTAAAGAATCCTCTGGGGAATACGTTCTTTTATTGAACCCAGATACATTAGTAAAATCGACCACCTTTGAGAAAGTAGTTGATTTTATGGATAAAACTCCAAATGCTGGGGGACTTGGAGTGAAAATGATTGATGGAAATGGAAATTTCTTACCCGAATCCAAAAGAGGATTACCCACCCCAGATGTAGCATTTTATAAGATATTTGGTTTGTCCAAACTATTTCCAAAATCCAAAAAATACGGTAAATACCATTTAGGCTATTTGGATGATAATGAAACTCATAAAATTGATGTGCTTTCAGGAGCATTTATGTTGATGCGAAAATCTACTTTAGACAAAGTAGGATTGTTAGATGAAGATTTTTTTATGTATGGCGAAGACATTGATCTTTCCTATCGCATAACTCAAGGAGGATACGATAATTATTATTTTCCAGATACTACAATAGTTCACTACAAAGGGGAAAGCACCAAAAAAAGCAGTGTAAATTATGTTTATGTCTTTTATAAAGCCATGGCAATTTTTGCAAAAAAGCATTTTGAATCAAGCAAAGCAAGTTTATTTTCTAAAATCATACATGTTGCCATATTCTTTAGCGCAGGATTGGCTCTAATAAAGAGATTTTTCTCATTGTTCTTCTTACCCATTATTGATTTTTGTACAGTTTTCTTTGGATTACACGTAGTAAAAACAATATATCAATCGGAACATGGATTATTTCATCAACCGCAATTGATCAATATTTCTTTTGCAGTTTATTCTCTTATTATATTGATATCTCTTTTCTATTCAGGAGGTTATGACAAACCAATTAAACTGCAAAAAGTAATTAAAGGAGTATTAATTGGTTCGTTTTTGAATAGCTTAGTTTATCTCTTTGTTTCAAAATCCTATTACTTTTCTTTTGGAAGTGCATTTTTAGGGTTTTTGATCATTATGATTGGATTAATATTGGTGAGGTGGGTTTTGCATTTTTTTAAGATAAAAAAGTATAAACTTAATTTTTTCAGAAAAAGAATTGTCTTAATCGGAGATAAAAAGGAAAGCGAAAAAGCAAATGTTTTAGTAGAACATACACAACTTAATTCGGCTATAGTTGGAACTATATCATCCGTTCAAACCAAGGATGAGACTTACATTGGGAATATTTCCGAATTAGAATTTTTAAAGAAAAAGTATAACATTAACGAAGCCATTTTCTGCTCAGAAAATATAGATTATGATAGAGTAATTGATACGCTGG
Organism: Flavobacteriales bacterium; assembly: GCA_049609665.1. GTDB lineage: Bacteria > Bacteroidota > Bacteroidia > Flavobacteriales_D > CAJJDF01 > CAJJDF01. The sequence goes on from JBMYYT010000182.1 coordinate 1,416, forward strand.
TAAAGCACACTAATTCCGATATAGATTTCAAATTGGCGCATACCAAAGGAATGTTCGTATTAGGAAGCACTGATAATAATACCTCTGGAGAACTTAACACAATTAATGTAGAAGGAATTAATTCCGTTGAAAACAAAAGATCAAAAAGAATTCTTGATATAATGGTTTCATTATTTGTACTTATTCTCTCCCCTATTTTAATTTGGATTCAAAAGAATAAGAATAACTATTTCGCTAATATTTTTTCGGTTTTAACAGGGCAAAAATCTTGGGTTGGATATTCACAAGAAAGTAATTATAATCTCCCGACTATTAAAAAAGGAATCCTCTCATTAAAAGGTTCTTTGTCCGATAAGATAAATCAAAAAAAATTGAATGTCAATCAATTGGACAGAGTTTACGCCAAGAATTATTCCTTAAAAATGGATTTGAAAATAATCAAAAAAGGAATTACAAGTCTTGGGAATTAGTTATTCAATTGAAACTTTAAGTTACCTGATTTAAAGTCTTTATATCTTAAAGATAAAGTAGCCAATAATTTAGTGAAAGATTCGAATGCAATTGAGGTTTCTTCCGAAATTTCCTTTTGTTGAATTTTTAAAGTTAACTTCCCAAATAAACCCGTTAAACAAATTTCAATATCGCTAAATGCCTTACTTCCCGATTTATCTCTTAACTCTTGAATAAAAGGACCTGCTTCGGTATGAATTTCTTGATATTCCGAGTCTTCAAGCGAAGTAAGCAAAGTGTTATGTAAAAAAGTCATTTCGTCCATTGTTTCATGAACTCTTGCAATATGACCTTTTTCTTCGAGGTCATTTTTCTTCATTTCTTCAATAATCTCCAAATACCATTGTTTCACATCTTGTCTGGCATCTTCAATTGATGTCATTTGACAGATATAATGGTTATAAACATCTTCAATGTTGAGTTTAAATCCACGAATTACGGTTTCCACCTGAAACATGTATAGTACATATTCAGCAATGTTTTCTTTCTTTTTTTGATTGGCTATCAACATATTACTTCCCCTCCTCTACTTTCATTGATTTATTCTGCGAATATTCTTTATTAATAGCATCAACTACATAAGATGTAACATCATATTCATCATTGGTATATAAAAAACTTCCTCCTGGTTGGTAAATCATAATGAAATCGAACCCTAACGTTTTAGCAAAAGATTTACAAAAACTTTGAACCTTTAAATAGTAATCTCCCATTTCTCTTGCTTTCATGTACATATACTCTTGCTCTTGTTTTTGCTGAAACTCGTATAACTTTCGCTCCAAAGATTGATTCATTTCCATTAATTTCTGTTCCATTTTTGCCAATTTAATATTTTCGGCTTTTAATTGTTCGTCATTTAACTTATAAGAATTTTTTGTATACTCATTTTTACTTTTGGTATATTTATCCATCTCACTTTCAAGTCTTCTTTTAAAACTTTTTTGTTTTGATTGAGCATTGAATTGTAGATCTTTTTCTTTTTTAGCAATTCTTGCCTCAACATCTCTCAGCATATCTAAGTTAACTGTCAAAGAATCATTATGTACATAAGCAATTTTAATAGGCTTTGCCGCTATATTTGAGTCTAAATTCATAAATTGAGTCAATGAATCTTGAGTTAAAACTGAAGGAGTATTATTTTCAACAACAACAGGTTTTGATTGTTCTTTGGTTGATGAAAAATGTAAATAAAATAAAACAGCTACTGCCAATAATAAGATTACATTTAAAATAGAGGATAGATTTTTCATTGTGTCAATTGTGGTTTGTGGGTGCAAATTTAATACAATATAGCAATCAAACAATATTGCTCATTAATTATTATAGGTATGATTATCGGTTTAACTTAATTTAACTATTAATCTACCAACAAACATTTTTTTGTAAGTTTGGCTTAACTATTGCATATCAATTATTAATTCTTGAATTATGAAAAAAATTGCTGTATTCCCAGGATCATTTGACCCCATAACAAAAGGACATGAAGCTTTGGTTATAAGAGCCTTGGGGCTTTTTGACGAAGTTATTGTGGCTATTGGATCAAACGCAAATAAAAAATACATGTTCTCAGAAGAAGAAAGAACTGAGTTTATAAAAAATACTTTTGCTAACGAGCCAAAGGTTTCTGTAGAATCTTACAAAGGACTTACTATTGATTTTTGTAAAGAAAAAAAATGCAATTTCTTGTTAAGAGGACTTAGAAATTCTAACGATTTTGAATTTGAAAAAGCTATAAGTCAGATAAATGGAAAACTTAATACCGATATTGAAACGGTATTTTTAATTACTTCAAGCGAACTGGCTGCAATAAATTCTTCGATAGTTCGTGATATATTAAAAAATAATGGAGATGCAGATCAGTTTTTACCTGATTCTATTGGAATGAACACTAAATGATAAAAAAAAACTACATAGCGTTATTATTTGTTTTAGTTACCACAATTGGGTTTTCAACTGAAATCAAAGGATTTACATTTAAGCCTTTTAGCGGTAAAACTGTAAACCTTATCCAATACAAGGACTACATTACTCAAGAATTTGAAATTTTAATATCTACAAAAGTTGATACCTCTGGTAGATTTTTCTTTGATATTGATTTAAAAGAAACTCAACAGGCAATTATTCAAATTGAGTATTTGATTGGAATAATATATTTAGATCCTAATCAAAAATACACCATTTATTTTCCTCCAAGAACCCTTGATGGGAGTTATAAACTAACAAGAAACAATGTAATAATTGAGTTTAAAACTATCCCGAAAAATGACATCAATGGACTTATAATCCAGTTTGATGAACAGTATGATCAATTTCTGGCAGATAATCGATACAAAGTTGGACGCAAAATCTTCCACTCTAAATTAGATACATTCAAAAGAGAAATTAAAGACAAATTCAAAGGCATAAAAAACAAATACTTTATCAATTATGCCAAGTATAAAATTGCTGATTTACAATTGGTATCGCCTTCTGCACAGCAAAAAATAAATAAATTAAGTGTTTACAACACTTATATACACAACAAAAAAATTGATACTCGGCATGAAACGCAAATGCGATTTTTGATGAATTTTTATGAGAAAACTTTAAATAATCAAGTTGGTAAAACGGGTTCGCAATTAGCAAAAATTTTAAGAGAAAGACCGAACTATGTTGCTTTAGATACGATATTACAAAAAGATTATTTTTTCAAAATGAAACCTATACGCGAATTGGTGATAGCAGAGAATTTGTTTTCTATGTCTTATAACGAGAACTATTCGCCAGTCAGGATGTTAGCTTTATTAAAACAAGCGAAAAAACATGGAGAAATCAAAGAAATAACTCAAATTACTACCAACATAATTAATTCGATGGAACGGTTGATTCCAGGGTCAAATCCTATACCATTTACTCTTATTAATCAGAATGGAGATTCAATAAGCTTGACCGATTTAAAAGGTAAGTATGTTTACAT
>JBMYYT010000183.1:0-4867 GCA_049609665.1 Flavobacteriales bacterium
AAATAATTAGCAACAGCAATTCCGTCTTTCTTTTTACGAACCAACACACACATTTCATGCAAAGAAAACTCTTTTTGAAGATGCCTTATTTTTTCTAAAACCTTCTTCGGATATTTTAATTTTTCTGTCTATAAAAAATGAATTGGAGCTAAGATTATCCGTGGATTCTAATTTGTTTTGATAAGTATCTAAATCTCCCATAGAGGCTAATACAAAACCATTCTCAATAGTATAGTTATATTTTGAATTAATCCTTAATGAATTAACCGTGCTATCAAGCTCCATTAAGAAAAACAACTTACCCTTGGCAGGATAAAAAAGTGTTAATTGATTTGAAATAGATTTGAAATAATTAAACGCACTATCCTTTTGATTCCAAAATTTTTCTAACTCGTCTAACACACCTTTATTATCCAATTCATTTACAATCAAATTTGAACTAAAAAACTGATTGATATTTTTATTGGGATTATTAATTTCTATAAACTCCTCAACATCAGAAGCGATGTATGAGTATGAGCTAAAGTTATTGGATTTATTAGATGATTTTTTATTAAACACATAAACACCCAGTCCAATAGAAATAGCTGCTAAAAATAGTAATTTTAAAGTGTTTCTGTTCACGATTTTCCTTGTGTGTAAATCAAGATTGAAGATATAAATTAAGGTTGGGAATAAAAAAAATCCCGATACTAAATAAATTAGTATCGGGATTTTACTTTTAATTTTTTGAGATTTACAACCTTTCAATTAATAATGAGGAACCATTGGCCTTGGTTCTGAGAACTCCAGCACCAACGGTTTGTTCAGCTTTCACTTTTATCTTATCTCCTGGAATTAAGTCCAATACTTTAACAACATTAGCAGTGGTTACACTTACGCTTGTATTTCTGTGATAAGATGATGCTAATGTACCAGGAACAATCACGTTGTTCTTAAACAAATTAAACTGAGCTTCAGATCTATTTCCTCCTGGAGTACCAGGACCAGCAACCATCTCCAAAGTAGCTCTGTACGTTATCTTATATCTTCCAGCTTTTGTTACAGTAATTGAACTATCAGTGGTAGTATATCCAGCATCCACAATATCTTCCGTAGCGAAATCTATTGCACTCGAATTTGTATCAACCAAAGCCCCTCCTGTTACATCATAAATCTCTGCCATTGTGTTAGCCACATCTATGTTTATAGTTTGAGTTCCGTTGAACAATTTCATTGTATCTGTTCTTTCGAATTCTACGCTATCCAATGTAAAAGCGGTATCTCGATAAACCATACCATTTGTGTCAATAAATAGAGCGTTTCCGTTTCCAGCTAAATCTTCAAATAATAAACTGTCATTGTTAGCTAAAATGTGAAGACGCTTTAAAGGTTCTTGAGTTCCTATCCCTACATTGTTGTTTCCTTTCAAGGTTAAGAAAGCAAAACCTCCAGGGTTTTCACCCTCATCTTTAGCAAATAGTGAGAAATCAGTTGAACGAGTTGCATGGCTATGGTCGGTATGTTTAACCTGGAAACCAGCCATCTCAACAAAACTTGAACCTCCAGCTCCAGATGTTGTAGTTCTAAATGAAACAACATTTCCGTTGTTATCTGTACTATCTGAATTTTCAATAGCTAAAGCAGTTAATGTTCCTGCAGATTTAGCATTAAAGTGCATTTTTCTTAATGGATTAGATGTTCCAATTCCGAAGTTACCATTATCCCCTACCACAACGGTGTCTCCTCCAAATGCTGCTCTTCTTGCTAAAATATAATCACCTTGATCAATCCATTCCGAACTATCAGGATTAAGTGCTATACTATCAATTGGTGTTGTGAAGACTGTTCCGTCTGCTGCAGCCATCATAAATTTATTTGTTTCAGCAATACTGTCTACTAAACCTTCCACTCTTAATGGGTTTATTGCTGTAGATGGTTTGATATGTAAAGTTGCAGTTTGGAATGCATCTCCATCCACACCTAATCCTAATCTTCCATCTTTTAATAAAGTTAAAGCGTTTGATCTTGCACCAATTGAAAGACCATTTCCTACTACCAATAATTTATCTGTAGTATCAATTGCAATTGCGCTCCCAGGTGTATAAATAGAACTATTAAATCCAAGAACTGTTTCTCCATAAGAATACGCTGTATTTCGTGTTCCTCCAATCACAGTTGCAAAATCACCAGAAACTGTGTTAAAAGTTCCTCCCAAATTAGAAGACCAAAACCCAGAAACGAGGTTGTTCGTACCTCCAAGATTAGAGGATTGTCTTCCTGTAACTGTATTAGTTGACCCTCCAACGTTAACCGATGCTATTTCACTCACAGAATTTGAATTTCCACCCAATGAGATAGAAGTAAATCCTGAAGCAGCATTACCTAATCCTCCAGCAAGAGAGTAGTCACCAGAAGCTATACTATTTCCAGGTACTGACTGGAGACCAGTAAGCGCACCAGCTTTATTTCTTTTCCAATCATCATCTTGATAATCTAAGAATAAAGTATCTCCACCTTCAACTAAGATAATACTGTCTCCTTCAATGTACATTGTGTCTATTTTCTCATTAGTAGAGTCTAAATCTTGTAAATATAATTTAGTCTCAGCATTTTTTTCATCGGTATAGATTAATGTATCTTCACTTAATGAAAGAACTGTTAATGTCTCGTTAGAATCTAACAAATCAGAAATCGCTCTTTTCTTAACTACCCCAGTGCTTGTAATAACAAGAACTGTATCTTCTAACGATGTTGTATCAACCTGCCTTAATCTGATTGTACTATCCACATCTAAGCTTTCTGTTGGATCGGCAACACCAATTCCAACATTTTGATTTTCATCTATCAAAATTGCTTGAGTTCCACCAGTTGAGAATCCTAAATTATCAGCAGCAGGTCTATACATTCCTGTATTTCCATCAGCATGGAATCTATAAGCTGGTGCTCCTGCTGTTCCATTAGCATTCGCCATAGAAGTAGCTCTTACTTGTCCAATAACTTGTAATTTATGAGTAGGACTGTCTGTTCCAATACCTAATCTATTATTAGTGCTATCCCAGAATAACTGATCGTTTTTCTCAGTTGGTGTTCCATCAGATCCGGCAAAGAAAATAGATCCTGTTGTTCCAGTATGTTCTAATGCCTTTAATGACAAACTTAATGTTGCTCCTGCATCTTTAATATGGATGCTATCATTGGCAATATAGAATAATTCATTGAGTTCATTTGTTGAATCTTGATCAGTCAATAACACAGCATGAGAAGTATCTCCTTCAAATATAATTAGTGAATCGTTAGATACTTTCATTGAATCAATTCCAGTACTGAAGTTTTCGCTACATGGAATGTTGAAAACCCAGTTTCTATCTCTGTAATTGTTTGCAGCAGTACCATTATCTCCTTCCGTTATCATTACTTCAAAAGCATTATTTGTTTTTGTTCCTTCAATGACATCAATATGAAGTGCATCTCTTAATCCAATACTTTCCTCTTTCGTTAATAATACTACATAATCAGAATTATCTTGAGGCACTGCTAAAGTTACTTTATATCTCCCTGTTCCTGATTTTGTAACAGTAGCTACTCCAATTGAAGATAATATTGTTCCTGATGCAGAAATTGAACCTTGTGGACAGCTTACCGTATTTACGGAAGGCTGTTGAACCCACATTGCTAAACTTACATCCCAACTAAATAATTCACCAGAAGAACCGTCAAACCAAGTTGCTGATAAATCAGTACAAGCTGGATTGTTTGTAGGCAGTCCTGTTCCGCTATTGATTCCAAAATCAGACGGCCCATAAACTTGTTGGCAATTAATAGGCGAGCATGCAACTGCACCACCTCCAATCAAGGCATTGTATGTTCTTACATCTGCAGAATTATCAATATTCGCAAACATATTGTCACCAGTATTATCCTTGTATTGAACGTTTCCAATTTGCAAACATCTTTCATCGAAACAATTTAATGTGCTACTTACAGTTAAACCTGATCCAACTCCTGCAACGTAATCTGCATAAGTCGAATAGCTTGTTAAAATTCCATCTGCATCGTAAGAATCAACACTATCGTTAAAATAAACAATTATCGATGAGTTATCAGACATCACCTGTCTTCTTTTACAATCGGTCAATTCAAACGTATTTTGTCCTGATTCGCAAGTAACAAAACCACTGTCTAATAATTCCTGATAAGATTTTTGCACTGAAGTATCAACCTCGTTTATGAAGATGTTTCCTTGTTCTTTCAACCTGTATATTGTTTTAACTCCATTCGTATCTTCCTGACATAAATAAGTAGGAACGTATTTTAGTTTTACGCTAAATGTTTCTCCAGCTTCTACAATATTTAAAGTATCATTTGATAAAGTAACTGTATCAATTAATTCATTGGTTGTATCTAAATCTTCTAAATACAATTTAGTTTCTACTCCATTTTCATCTTTATAAATAAGAGTATCATTAGTTAAACTTATCTCAGTAAGAACAGTATCTTTTGCATCAAAAGTTGTCATTGTACCATCCTCACTTTTGTAGGTAAAAGTTCCGTCATTATTATCTGTTAATGTCGTCAATACAGTGTCTTTAGTATTGAACAATACTGTATCATCCAATTCATTTACGTAAGAGAATGTTCCATCGCCATTGTCAATCAACAATGTGATTGCTGTGGTATCTGAGTTATAATAATATTTAGTCTCGTCTCCATTTTCATCTAAATAAACCAAGGTATCACCTACAATTGAAAGCGAAGTTAGAACAGTGTCTTTAGTATTGAACATTACTGTATCGTCCAATTCATTCACATATGAGAATGTTCCATCTCCATTATCTATCAACAATGTAATTGCTGTGGTATCTGAGTTATAATAATATTTAGTCTC
>JBMYYT010000184.1:0-4850 GCA_049609665.1 Flavobacteriales bacterium
TAAAAGTGAATTTAAGTTATTGAAAAAATTATTGGTAGAAAAACAGTTGCTCGATTCTGCTCCGTGTGAAACGACTACTGCGCCTCGTAAAGTTACATCTTTTAAAAATAGAATAGCGATTTTAAGTCTGACATTATTTGTTATTGGGTTTAGTATTGAGGTTTTATCACAATTTTACATACTAAAAAATATGGGCGTTTTTAAACTATACGCAATCGGAATTATTGTTAGTTTTTTAATGATGTGTTTCGCAGTATTTAATAAATCTGAAAAAGGTTGGTGGCTAAAAAAATCACAGAAGATTGAGTTACACACAATAATTACGATTTTGGTTGCCCATTCTTTAACTCTCGTTAGTTTTATTTTTCTTAATTAGCTTAGGTTTAATCTAAAATAAATCCGAATAATTAACAATTGTTAAGTTTTAGAAACTAAGGAAACTTTTTTTGTGCAAAATGTTTCCTATTAAATTATTTTGACATACTTTTGTGCCCATGGAATCACAGAGGCTAAAATATTTGGTTGAAATAATGCAGCAATTCATGAAATATGGGATTCGTAGTGTAACTATGGATGATATTTCAAAGAACTTAGGTATTTCCAAAAAATCGCTTTATAAGTATTTCAAAGACAAGGATGAAATTGTATCTACCTTGATGCAAATGGACATAGATGCGGAGTTGGAAATGCTTGATTCTCTTGTACAATGTTCTGAGAATGCTATTGAAGAAACATACGCTTTCTCCAAAGTATTGACAGAAAAGCTAAAAGCGGTAAACCCTTCTATGATTTATGATTTAGAAAAATACCACCCTCAGGCATGGAAGCTATTTGTCACTCATAAACGTGTGGATATTTTTGATTGCATTAAATCCAACTTGGATAGAGGAATTAAAGAAGGTTTTTATCAAGAACAGTTGAATCCAGAAATTGTAGCAAGGATATATTCTGAGAAAATAGATATGTTGTTTAATCAAGAATTATTTCCAGCAACTAAATTCAAAATTGAAAATGTTTATAACGAAATGATTAGATATCATTTACGTGGCATTGTAAATGACAAAGGAAGAGAATATTTAAAAAATAGAAAATTGAAAAAAAAATAACCTATGAAAAAGACCATACAATTAATCATAATAGGATGTTTGATAGGATTTAATTTATCTGCCCAACAAAGTTTTACTTTGGAACAGGCAATAGATTTTGCTGAAAAAAACAATCCATCGGTTAAGAATGCAACTCTTGGGATTGAGAGTGCTAATCAAAAGGTGAAAGAAACCAGAGCTATTGGATTACCCCAAGTAAATGCTGAAGCTAAATTTCAGCAGTTTATTGATATACCAACTTCTGTGGTTCCTGCGAACTCTTTTGATCCAAGAGCACCGGCAGATGAAGTTGTGGAATTGCAATTTGGAACAGAATTTAACACAACTTTTGGTGTTACCGCAAGTCAACTCATTTTTAGTGGAAGTTATTTAGTTGGTTTACAAACTTCTAAAACCTTTAAAAAAGTAAGTGAATTTCAGAAAGTGAAATCGATATTGGATATTAAAGAAAATGTTATTAAAGCCTATTATGGAGTATTGGTTGCTGAAAAAACGGTATCAACTTTACAAGAAATCTTAACTACTTCGGAGAAAATATACAACCAAACAAAAGCAGTATACGACCAAGGGTTGATTGAAGAAGATAATGTTACTCAATTGTCATTGAATGTGTTAACTGCTAAGAATTCATTAAGCGGAGCTAAAAGACAACTCGAAAACTCCAAAAATATGCTTAAACTTCAAATGGGATTTAAGCAAACTGAAAGTATAACACTAACTTCTGATTTTGATGTAGTTGTTACCAGTTTGGATTCAACTGAAAGCCAAGTTACCTCGGATATTAATCAGAATATTGATTTTATGATGTTGAATCAACAAATGGAATTAAACAAGTTAAACCTTAAATACGAGAAGTCAATGTACTTGCCAACTTTGAGTGCTTTTTTCACTCACAATCAGCAAGCAATGGGAAATGAACTTAAGCTTAATCCTATATTTCCTACTACCATTTGGGGACTTAATTTATCAGTTCCAATTTTTTCGAGTGGATCAAGAAATGCAAAAGTAGCTCAAGCCAATATTCAGTTAAAACAATCTGAAAATAATTTAAGCCAATTAGAAGATGGACTAAAAGTTCAAACCAAAATGGCTAAGAACAATTATGACAATGCATACGACACTTATTTAACAAGTAAGAAGGCGGTTGATATTTCAAAAAAAATATACAGTAACTATCAAATCAAGTTTAAAGAAGGTATGATAACCTCTTTGGATTTGTCCCAAATACAAACTCAATACTTATCAGCTGAGACTCAATATATTCAAGCGATGTATAACTTGGTTTCTGCAAAAATCGAATTAGACAAAATAACTAATAAACTATAATTTTTATTTTATATAATACCTATCAAATGAGACTAAGAAAAATTATTACCTTAACAATTGCAAGTACTATATTGTTTGTAGCTTGTAAACCTGGAGTAGATAAAAATACTCCGTTAGCGAAATTAGAAAAACAAAAGAAAGACTTCGAAAACCGAATTTCTACATTAGAAGATAGCCTCGAAATAGTGGAAAAATTAATTATCGAAAAAGACTCAACGAAGGATTTTAATTACCCATCTGTAATGTTGGATTCAGTTAGAATCAATTCAATTTCTGAGGATGTTACCTTTCAAGGAAGTGTAGAAGCTGATAAAACTATAATGCTCGGGCCAGAAGCTCAAGGAGTTGTTAAAGCTATCTATGTAAAAGAAGGACAATATGTATCCAGAGGAAAAACTATTGCCACATTGGATTCGGAAATTTTACAGAAAAATGTAAAGGAAGTGGAAAAATCTCTTGAGTTGGCAGAGTACATGCTCCAAAAACAGCAGAACTTAAAAGATCAAGGAATAGGAGCAGAAGCAAATTATGTTCAAGCTAAAAATCAAGTTGAGTCCCTTAAAACAAGACTTGCAACACTTAAAACACAAGCTTCTAAATCGAGAGTGATTGCACCTTTTAGCGGTTATGTAGATGAAATATTTACTAAGCTGGGAGAAATGGCTTCTCCATCAATGCCTATGGCACGATTGGTTAATTTAGATAAAGTTGTAGTAAAAGCTGAGGTTTCTGAGGCTTATTTAATGGATATACAACTTGGAGATAAAGTAATTTTAAACTTCCCATCAATAGGAAAAGTGATTAACAATGCTAAAGTAACGAGTATAGGAAAATTTATTAATCCTACTAACAGAACATTTCCTATACAAATTGAAATAAGAAACAGAGACAAGAAAGTTATTCCAAACTTAATCGCTGAGGTTAAAGTGGAAAAAGACTTTACGAAAGATGCGATTATCATTCCATCCATAAGTGTATTGACTGATAGCGAAGGAAATAAATACGTGTACATTTTTAAAGAAGGAAAATCTTACAAAAGAAGTATTAACGAATTGTATGTAAAAGGAGAATTGACTCGTATTGGTGGAGATTCTGAGGTTAAAGCAGGAGATGTAATTATCACTAAGGGAGCAAGTGCAGTTTCTGACGGACAGAATGTTCAAGAATTAAAATAATCGAATTTATACCCTCTAATTATGAGTGAGAATAAAGAAATAAAAAGTACAAAACTGAAACAATTTGGGTTGACCACTTTGTCAGTAAACAACAGAAAAACTGTTTTCTTGATTGCGGCATTGATTTTTATTGCAGGATTATCTGCTTATACAACTATGCCAAAAGAAAGTTTTCCAGAGTTGGTGATACCTGAAATTTATGTAGGAACTCCTTACCCAGGAGGTTCCCCCGAATTTGTTGAAGATAAAATTACAGCTCCATTTGAAAAAGAATTCAATTCTATTAAGGATGTGAAAGAAATTAGTTCTACTTCAATTTATGGATATTCATCCATTAAAATTGAGTTTAATTTTAATGTATCTATTGAGGAAGGAAGAAGAAAAATTCAGGATGCTATTGCCGATGCAAGAGCAAAACCTGAGTTTCCTTCATTGGATTTTGAGCCTACTATCAGAGAAGTTGATTTTTCTGAAATGCCTGTTATGAATGTAAACTTATCAGGGAATTATACTACAGACGATTTAAAGAAATATGGTGAAATTCTCGAAGATCAGATAGAAGCTCTCCAAGAGATAAACGCTGTAGACATAAGGGGTATTCAAGAGAAAAAGATAAAAATTGAGTTAAAGAAGTATGAGGCAGAGGCAATGCAGGTTTCTTTCAATGATGTAATCGGGGCAATTCAAAGAGAAAATGTAACGATGCCAGGGGGAGAAATCCTTCTTGGTGGAAAAAACCGTTCGGTAAGAATTGAAGGAGAGTTTGAAGATGTGGATGAAATAAAAAACATCATTGTAAAAAGTGAGGGAGGTGCCAATGAAATTTATTTGCACGAGATTGCAAATGTTGAATTTGGTGATGCGGATATATCTTCCTATGCACGTCAGTTTCAAGAACCAGTTGTGATGCTGGATGTAAAGAAACGTTCAGGAGAGAACTTATTAGATGCTGCTGCTAAAATTCAAAAAATTGTTGCTGCCAGAAAAGGAATTCCAGCAGGATTGAAAGTGAAAATTACGAATGATCAATCTTCTGCTACCAGAGGAATGGTAAGTAACTTAGAGAACTCAATTATACTTGGAATCATATTAGTAGTTCTTGTTTTGATGTTCTTTTTAGGATTAAAAAATGCATTATTCGTTGGAGTTGCAATACCACTTTCAATGTTTATGTCATTTATGATATTAGATTCCATGGGAATTACCATGAACACAATGGTATTATTCTCTCTAGTACTCGCAT
>JBMYYT010000185.1:0-4839 GCA_049609665.1 Flavobacteriales bacterium
ATCTCAGAAGCGGTTTCAGGGTCATAGACTTCAAGAGAATTAGGAAAATTAATTTGTGGCGCACCTAATTGTTTTAAGTTTCCTTCTCCCGATATTACAACTTTAAAAGTAACAGGATTATCAATCTCCAACTCAGTCGAAAAAGGAACTATGGCTACCTCAAACTTTCCAACTTGATTGGAAAACTCCGCTGGAATTGGTTTTGGTAATTCTTTCACGGTAATTTCAAGTGGATTGCTTTCCATTACCACACTTGTTCCAAAGAAAGAGCCTGTATGCACTCTTAGTTGAACTTTGTATGGATCAACTCTTAACATTCCGGGCTTTTGCGGAGTAAGTACTATTTTCTTTAACGTATGAACTTCATATTCAATCCCATTTATTGTTTCTTTTCCCGGAGCTTTATTCTGGTCTAACTTGATTTCATCGGATAAAAAGTCTTGATAGGTTGGAATTTCAAAGCCTTCAATCTGGCATTGATATTTTGCTTTGTATAAATTGTAATTTACAACTACTGGTTGATTATGAAAGACTTGAGAGTTCGACACGTCCAATTTTACAAACATATCTTCTTGAGTAATTTGAACAGGTTGTGCCTGCTGTCCTCCTCCACCCAAAAACTGATCAATAAGACTTTGAGGACGTTGTCGCACTTGACTTTCTTTCACCACTTTAACCTTTACTGGTTTGGATTGATAAGTCGCTTTTCCCACTTTTATTTTTGCACCTTCTACCGTAAAAGTTCCAATTCGCTTGGGTTGTAAATAAAGTTTATAACTGAAGGTTGTGGTTCTTGAAACTTTTCCATTTATAGCACTTATTTGATTCGATTCTCCAGTAGAAACCGCACTTACAACTTTAAAATTTTTAAATTTTGGTTGTATAAACTTACCTTGCTTGTTGGAAGTATAAGATACTTCAAAATTATCCGTTAATCCCACAACCTTGGCTCCAACCGAAGTAGTAAAACTAACTTCTTGAGCAATCACTGACTTTCCTAAAAAACAGAAAATCAATACAATATAAAAATACAGGTGTTGAATTTTAATCCTCATAATAATTAATCAATAACAAAATTACCAATCTTTTTCTTCTCTCGTTCCAGATCCGGCATCCCTTTTTTTCTGTTGGGCTTCCCTCCTCTTATTTATACGCATCAGGACTTTCTTTTCTTCGTTCTTTAAAGCATCCAGATTTTGCTTCGCTTCTCGAATTGTAAAAGATTCTCTTTTCATCTGCCCCTTTTCTTTATTACCTGACTTATCTCCATTTGGATCTTCCTTCCCTCCTTTTTCCTTCCCCTCTTTCTCTTCAGATTTATCTCCTTGTTTCGATTCTTCTTTTTTTCCGTTCTCATCAGGCTTACTTTCCTGACTCTTTTCACCTTGCTTCTTCTTATCCTCCAGTTCTTTCTTTTTTCTTTCCAATTCCTCTTGCTTTTTCTCCAGTTCACTTTTCTTTTGTTCCTTTTGCTGTTGTGGCTCTTTAGAAGCTTCGTTTTCTTTCTTTTCCTCCTCAGTTTTGTCAATTTCATTCTGCAAACTGTCAATTTGTTTTTGAATATCTTTCATTGCCTCTTCTTGAGCTTTTAATTTAAGTAAAGCATAAGATAAATTGTACCGTGCATTTTTATTGGTTGGGTCTTTTCGTAACGCATTTTTATAAGATTCAATGCTTTCTTTCAACTGATTGATAGATAAATAGCAATTTCCTTGATTGTAATGACTAAGAGACTGATGTTTCCTGTTTTCAGTTGAAAATAGGGCAGATTCAAACCTATCAGCAGATTTTTCTGCATAAACTATTTTCAATGAATCCTTTGCACTTTGACTAATTCTATAGAAAGAATTTCCAGAATTAAAAGTTCCATAAAAATAAGAAGGATTAATTGTGACAGATGAATCAAAATGAGTCAAGGCATTTTGATAACGCATTGCGTAATGTTCTATATTTCCTTTTTGCAGTTCAATTTTCTCCTGTTGAGAATACCCTGAAACAGTTACAAACAGTAACAAAAAAGAAATAATATGTGCTAAACTTGATTTCATTCTAAAACAGTTTTCCAATTAATACATTAATCAATAAAAACAACAATCCAAACCCAAGAGCCCACTGAAACTTGTCTTCGTACTCCAAAAATGATTTTTTCTTAAAGGTTGTTTTCTCTAATTTATTGATATCCTTGATAATTCTCTCGGTGTTTACTTTAGTTTTATTTGCTCTCAAATATTTTCCCTTTCCCTCTCTCGAAATTTTCTTCAAGATATCCTCATTCAACTTAGTCATCACGGTATTTCCTGATTTATCTTTGTGGAATTCATTTCCAAATCTATTCATTGGAATAGGCACTGCTTTGTTAGTTCCCATCCCAATAGTATATATTTTGACTCCGTTTTTTATTGCTTTTTCGGCTGCATCAATTGCATTTTCTTCGTGATTCTCTCCATCTGAAAACACCAAAATTGCTTTTTTAGAAGTAGATTCGCCAAAAGATTCAAGAGATACCTCTATAGCCGAACTTATTGAGGTTCCTTGAGCCGATAACATGCCGGGATTAATTGAGTTAAGCTCCTGCTTGATGTATTCATAATCGTTGGTAATAGGAATATAACTGTACGCAGTTCCTGCAAAAACAACAACTCCCACTCTATCTCCACTTAACTGATTTAATAGATTCTTAATTGCTAATTTTGTCACCTCCAATCTATTGAAATTTGGTGATAAATCTTTGGCAAGCATACTATTAGAAACATCAATTCCTATTATCATATCAATGCCAGAAGCACTCATTTCAACTTCTTTTTTTCCGAATTGAGGATTTGCTAATCCAATAATCAAACAAGAAATTCCAATCAGCAAAAATGAAAACTTGATACTGTTTCGAATAGATGAAAAATTGTTCCCTATTTTCCCCAACATAGAATTGCTCGCATATTTCTCCAATCTACTTTTCAAAAGATATTGTGCCAAGATAAAACCTAAAACCAATACTCGTAGTACAAAAAGAAGCTTCAAATACGACTCTTTTTCAAATTTAAAATCTTCTAAACCAGAAAAATAAATATATAACCCACTTCCTATCCCCCAGAAAATAATTTCTGAAATCAATAAAACTATTAAGCTATATTTTAGTTTAGTTTTCATTCGTTAATCTTTAATACTAAGTGTTTTAACAAAAAAGCCAAAATCAATAACACGATGGAAACAACAATAAAACCTTGAAAAGCCTCAGGCAAATCTCGCTTGTATTGAATCGTTTTAATTTTTGATTTTTCAAGTTTATCTATCTCATTATAAATCCTTTCCAACTGATTGTTGTTTCGAGCTCGGTAAAATTTACCTGAACTTTTATCTGCTATCTCCTGCAATAATTTTTCATCCAATCGGCTATTGGTATAATTTCCGAAAAATCCACCTCCAGGCATTCTCACCCTTCCATCATTTCCGATTCCAATTGTATAAATTATAATTCCAAGTTCTTTGGCATATTCAGCAGCAGTAAGTGGATGAATTTTGCCATCCGTATTCACTCCATCAGTCAATAATATAATTACTTTACTTTTCGCTTTGCTTTCTCTCAATCGATTGATAGCAGTGGCGATTCCCATCCCAATTGCTGTTCCGCTTTGTAATTCGCCACTCTTAATATTCTTAAATCTTTGTTGTAAACTTTCGTGATCTGTAGTCAATGCACAAGCTGTGTAACTTTCAGCTTCGTATACTACTAATCCTATTCTATCCGTTGGGCGTTTGTCTATAAACTGACTTGCAATTTCTTTAGCAGCTTCCAATCTATTGGGCTTAAAATCCATTGCCAACATACTTCCCGAAATATCCATCGAAATGACCAAATCAATTCCTTCCACGGATTCATTGTTTTCTGGAGTATCGTCTAATTTTAATTGAGGGCGAGCCAATGCAAAAACGACAAAAACAACAGCCAATATATTCAAAATAAAAGGAATATGAACTAATAATGAATTGAAATTAAAACCATCACTGCTCTCAAAACTGGATAAATCGGAATGCGATAAGGAAGCCTCTTTTTTAGGTTTTCTCCAAAAATGGAAATAAATCAGAATTGGAATAATTGCCAACAACAAAAACATCCAAGGAGAATAATATGTGTATTCCCAAATTCTCATGATAGACTTTGATTTTTGGTCGTTTCAACAAATTGTCTTGCATTCGATAGCAGCGTATTGTTCTCCTCTGGGGTAGGTTCTTCCTTAGCAAATTTCACTAAATCCGACAACATCAAGAGTTGCCTTAAATTATTCTTATTCAACTCATTAATTTCCACAAACCGAATAGAATGAAGAATTTCTGAACTTGTTTTTTCCTTAGTTGGGACATTATATCTATCTGAGATATATTCTTGAATTATTTCTGTCAATTGAACATTATATTCCTTTTGATTTCCGTTTTGCCAAAGCTGTTTTCCTTCCAATTCATCCAATTTTCGTTCAGCTAATATATGAGCAGGAATTACTTCTTTTACCACTTCTGGCTCTTGCTTTTTCTTCTTTTTTCTAAAGAAAACAACCCAAATCAATCCAATAATCAAAAGAAGGAGAATCAGAAAGACGTACCAAATAGCAAGGATTTTATTCCAAAAGAGTTGCCATTTTTCTGCTGCAGTTAGTGGGTTATCAAAAATTGGATAAATGTCTTTAAAAGGCTTTGAAGTATCAACAGCAACCAGAGAAACGAAAACTGAAATAGAATCAGAAACACTAATTGATTGTCCATAAGCCACTGAAAAAGAAGGTGTAAATTGATTTCCAACTTCAAAAGTAGAAATCCCCAATTGTATATTTTCCAACCCGTTCGTTGTAT